>JBGSHH010000151.1:0-29221 GCA_041752355.1 Pirellulaceae bacterium
AGTCTCCCGGCTGTTTTTGTTTATCCGCTTTACTGGGAACAACTTGCGCTGAGCCTCTGCTCTCGCGAGTACCCTCTCTGCTTTCGCGCGCTTTCGCCTGCGCCGTCACCACGGACCGTTTTTACACCCCGCTAGGCAAAAACTCTCGCGCTCTCGAGTTAATACTCCCACGCGAGTTAATGAGCCGGTTGCTAGAGGGAGGCCTGAAAAACGAAGTTCGAAATTCGACGTAGGTTGTGTAGTTGAGTGCGTTTTGAAAGGGTCCCAACCTGCATCGTCACCATGACGGGGTGAAGCCGCTACTCATTTTCACCACTGTCCTTTGGTCTTGTGGCCCAGTAGATGTAATTCAGAAAGTGATCGGTCTCGCCAAAGTCCGCGAACGAGCAGCGGTCTCGCAAATCGCCGAGCGCTTTACAGAATCTCGCATAATCTTCCGGCTTGAAAGCGATTGGATTCGGAAAGACGCCAAGTCCCAGTCTTTCCATACTGGTGGTTGGGTTTAGATTTAGGATTGGGAACTTTTCGGGCCGGAGGGTATTGAGGACCTCCGTCAACACGTTGGGTCCAAGGTGGGGCACGCGCCTTAGCCATTCCGTTCCACACTGAAAAACATCCTCCACCGGGCGTTCCAGGTTCTCGGCGATGTCCTTGATCATCCCTTGGATAGTTGTGTAATGGGGAAGAACTTGATTCTTGGATCGGTGCACGTTCCCTGAATGCCAAAGCTTGCGACCGCCACGTTCACCAACCAGTAAGCCGTAGACATCTCGAAAATCCTCAAGACTCAGATCATCCGAAAGTAACAGCCTATCAGTGATCAAGACCTTCGCTTGTTCATAGTTGGTTTTTCGCTGTCGCAGATCAGTTTGTTCTGCTTCGTCCAATCGATACTGCCTCAAATGCTCATTCAAGTCCCCATCCGAAAGAACAACGACGGCTTTGAGTTCTTTGCGTGCCTTCGCTTCCATCGTCTTTCTGATTCTGCGCATTACGGAATAATGTGAAGCATATGCATCCAAGTCGCGAAGTGACGGTTGAAAGCACCTAGTGTCCCTCAGAATCTGCTTCTCAAAGTTGCGAGAGTCAAGGTCAAGCTGACTTTGCAATGAACAACTGGTGTTTGCGGAGATCTCAATATTCTTCGTCAAGCCTCCTCCAGTTAAATTGGCGGAGCCAACGACGACTCTCACCGATTCAGCGTTCCGGAATCGATAGTACTTGGGATGAAACGTAGCGTTTGATGACGCTCGGTATAGGTAAAGATTGCAAGCAGTAAACTTCGTCGTTAGTTCGAATAATTGCTCTAACGCTGCTGGCTCGGTGAGAAAGAAATCCGTTCCAATCACAGCCGTGAATTCTCCATCATTGCAAAGTAGGCTCTCAATGCCTGGAAGCACATTTCGCAAACCTGCTTGGCGCAGAAACGCAACGGCGATGAACAGGTCATTGCATTCGCTCAGAAAATCGCATATCCGAACTCCATGGGTCGAATCAGCCGAGTTGATCACGAAGTCGAGCATCGTTTCGGTTACTCAGTAAGTTGGAATCATATCGCGGTTCGCTCGAAGACGTGAGCTTGCTTGAATATGTGCTCATATATTCGCTTCGCCACTTCGTACTTCTCGTCGTCCGTAAACGGGGGACTAGGGAGTGAGCCAAAGATTTGATCGAGAATCAAAACTTGTACCTCCGCCTGCGTTTGCTCCTTCTCAGTCCAACGCTCCAATGGCGCGATCAGTTCCTGAACCGACGCGAGCAAACTGCGACTGGCCTGCTTGACTCGTTCGCGATCCACCTTGCTGAGTGTCTCCCTCGTCAGCAAATCAAAGAGCGCCAGTTCATCTTCACTCAAGCCCTCCTCCGCCGCACGCCGTTGTTCCACATCGAGGCTGTTCACCAGATCGAGGAGCTTGGAAAACGTCTCTTCGATGGTAACCCGGTCTTTCTCGCGGTTGTAATCAGCAATGATGTCCGAGTACTTCTTGTAGAAATCCATTCGCTGCGGATTGTGGGCGAGCATCTGCGCCAGCTTGTCCTCGACAATCTGGCGGACATCCTGAAGCGTAGTCGCCTTGCGTTTGCACTTCTTGGCAAACTCGTCACGGAGCTTTACCAAGTCGATCTGGCTCAAGTCGAAGAACTTAGATTCCTTCTGGTCGTCGCCCGGTGCAGCGGCGCGAATAGCTTCGTTTACGATGCGGTGCAGTTCTTTGAGCAGTTCCGTAACGTCGGCGGTATCGCGTCGCTCTTCCAGCTTTTTGTAGATCGCTTCGAGATTGTCGTGACGCTCGGCGTAGGTGAACGCTGCGGGCTCCATGACCAGTGCTTTGAAACGCGTGAACACCACGCGTGATAGGATTTCGAAGCGTCGCTTGCTTTCGTCGGAGGTGTAAACCGCTTCGACGCCATCGGCAATGGCTTGAATTTTGGCGAAGCCGCGTGCGCCGATCAAACGACTCGGTTCAAAGCCCAGGCCACACAGGTGCTTCTCCGTTTCGTCCAGTGCGTCAATGAGCGCCTGCACTCGCTCCTCAATGGGAGCAACGATCTCCTCCGGCCCATCGGCGTCGTCGCCGAGAGCGTATTGCGCCAGCGCCGCACGTAGGCTTTTGAGCATGCCGTTGTAATCCACGATCAGCCCGAAATCCTTGCCGGGATAAACTCGGTTCGCTCGCGCAATCGCCTGCATCAAGGTGTGCGCCTTCATAGGCTTGTCGATGTAGAGCGTCGAGAGGCTTTCCACATCGAAGCCGGTCAGCCACATGGCGCAGACAACAGCGACGCGAAACGGATGGTCCGGATTCTTGAACGCCGTTTCCACATCCACCCGTCGGTCGCCCACCTCAAATCCCTGCTTCATCAGAGCGCGGTGCGGAATGATGTCGAAGCCCCACTTCATGAAGTCGGCGACCTCATTCTGCATTCTGCGCTTCGCTGATGATGATCTCGATGATCGTTTCGGACATCCATGCGGCTTGCCCTTTTAGCCAAGACAGTTCCTTTGCCTTCGCATCCAACAAATCTTGATCCGCAATTGACTTCAGCTCGTACTCGCATTGAAGAATCTGATCGCGAACCGCAGCCAGCTTCGCCTGCCAGAGCGGAATAATTAGATGATGCATGCGGGCGCACGTGATCTTGTCGATGCAGACCAGCATCGACTTACCCGATTCCCAGCGCGTTGAGCAGTGCTCCACGAAGTCGGTCGCGATTTTGTCCAACCGGTCATCGGCCGTCACCACTTCGTAATCCTTACCCAGCAATTTCTCGAGCTGCGCTTCTTGGTCGGGATCGAGCGTCGAATGAACAATGGCGTCGGCAATGCGGTCGTTGAGGTCGAGCCTCGCGATCCCCAACTTCTCGCCGCGATTCTCATAAACCAGCTTCACCGTCGCGCCGTCCTCTTCCGACCGCTTGAAGTCGTAACGCGACACGTAGCCGCCGAAGATGCGCTTCGTTAGGTTGTCGTGCTTGAACAGCGGCGTGCCGGTGAAGCCGATGAAGGCGGCGTTCGGCAGGGCGAGCCGCATGTTGCGCGCCAGCTTGCCGGCCTGAGTGCGATGGGCCTCGTCGGAAACCACGATGATGTCGTCGCGGGTGCTGTAGGGCTCGTGCGGGTTCACGTCCTGATTGAACTTGTGAATCAGGCTGAAGATGAACCGGTGATTCTCCTTCAGGATACGCCGCAAGTCCTCGCCCGTCGATGCTCGGGGCGTCTGCTCATCGGCTACGCCGCAGCCAACGAACGTGCCATAAATCTGGCTGTCGAGGTCGTTGCGATCGGTCATCAGCAGGAACGTGAACTTCGCCGATACCTGCCGGCGTACTTTCTCGGCGAAGAATGCCATCGAATACGTCTTGCCGCTGCCCTGCGTATGCCAAAAGACACCGAGCTTGCCCAGGTCAGGGTGGGCCGACTCAACCACTTCCAGCACATTGGGCTTCTTGGCGTTGTCGCTGAGCGGGGCCACTGCGGCGAGGTCGGCGTCGGTCGCTTCCTCCTTGGGCACCTCCACTACGCGATAGGAGAGCCGCTTGCCGGGTGGAAACTGCTTCTTCAGTTCCTCCTGTCGCCGTACCGAGTCCACGGCAGCGTTCACGCCCAACACCTGATGGTTGCGGGCAACCACCTTGCGCGTCGCGCCTGGCTTGCTGGCGTCGAACAGGATAAAGTTCTCCACCAGATCGAGCAGCCGATCGTGGGCGAGCATACCGTTGAGCAGCACTTCGGCGTCCACGCTCCCCTTGTCCTTTTCGCCTTGGCGCTTCCATTCATAGAAGTGCTCCCACTGGCTGGTGATCGAGCCGTAGCGGGCACGATGGCCGTTGCTGACGATCAGGAAAGCGTTGTGATGGAACGCGTGGGCGATCACATTCTCGTCGAGGTAGTCGCGCAAGTTGCCATCGAAGCCAGCGCGAATGTTCTTGTAAACGGCCTTGAGCTCGATGAACACCAGCGGCAAGCCGTTAATGAAGCAAACGAGATCGGCGCGGCGATTGTAGCTAGGTGCCCGCAGCCCGGTGATCTTCAATTCCCGCACTGCCAGGAAGCGGTTGTTGGGCTGGCCATCCGCGCCGCGGCCGTTGGCGAAGTCGATCACGCGGGTTTGAGCGTGACGCAGTTGGCCCGTGGCATCGCGGAAGCTGACCGGCACTCCGTCGCGGATTAATTTGTGAAACGCCTGATTGTGCGCCAGCAGCGAGCGCGAGAAATCGTGCTGCGTCATTTTGGCGACCGCCTCATCGACGGCCGCCGGCGGCAATTCTGGATTGAGCCGTTCGATGGCACGTCGCAGGTCACGCGCGAGCACCACGTCGCGGGGGTCGTTGCGACCGAACGTTCCGTCCGGCCCAAACGTCTCTTCGTTCCAGGCATAGACGTTCTCCCAGCCCAACTCCTGTTCCAGATGCTCGGCAAACGTCGCCTGCACGAGTCGGTCTTCGGAGTTGATGTCGGTGTACATTGGCGCTTTCGTGCCAGAAATCGCGAAAGAATCAGGTTGATTCCATCGCTTTTGTCACAATTTTAAGTCTTTTGTGGGGCTATGGTTACGGCGTTTACATGGTGCTTGACGGGGGTAAGTCCGTGTCAGATTTCGACGATTCGGACGGCATTGGCATAATCCGGTATTTTCGGCCCCGCCCTTTTCCGATTGCGACAATCTGGCCCTCAACAGCCATGTCGGCCAATTCCCGCTGAATCCGTCGCCTGGGAATTTCCTCTCCAATCCGTTGATTGAGATCACTGATCTTCACCTCACGGTAGATTTCGAGATCCTGCACGATCAATGCTCGTAGACGATGCTTTTCGATTCCTTTGAGCGTTGTCGCTCCTTCAAATGCTAACTTGCGCAAGACTTCTCGATCTACGAAATACTCCTTTGCCTTCGTATGGCCGCGACTAACCACCAGTCCCCAGTCTCGCAATCGTCCCAGCCACGGTCGCAGATCATCGGCGTTTCGTAAGTCTAACAACCGAACCAGCTCAATCGCAGTCAACGATTCGTGCTGTGCGATCAGTCCCAGTGTAATCAGTTCTTTCTGCGTGGGGTAAAATGTCTGGTGAGCTTTAACCATGAAATCAATGATTTCCTGGCGTGCGATATGCTTGCGTACAGTCACTACAACACGATCATTGCCTTCGCTCACATCCGGCGGTCTTTTGCCGCTAGCCACCAACACCTCGTACATCCGATCGTAACCGCTGCCCTCTCGCTCCATAAGCTTGAGGTCGTAGAACACCTTGGCCAAATGCGGATTGCGCTGGCTGGATGCATGTAGAATGTTCTGCGGCGTGACCCCGATGGGCAGCAAGCCGGGGTTATGAATTTCCAGACGATCCGGATAGAGATTAATGAAGATATCTCCCCGTTGCGAATAGGGACGATGCACCATGGCGTTGGCCAGCAACTCGCGAACCACGACTTCGTCATAGTGCGGAACGTTCTTGCGAAACAAGCCTGCGGGGAATTCGTCGCTATACCGCCAGTCAGGAGTTTCGTCCCAAATCGCTTGAATCAGTTCACGGGGATTGCGCTCGTATTCATCCCATACCCACTTTGCAACCTTGCGGCCACTTTCATCATACTTGATGCATTGAATCACAGGAGCATGCAACAGAGCCGCTCGATCTTCCCTCAAGCCGATCCAAAGCACTCCCAGATTCGTTAGGCTTCCGTCTTTGACGAAGAAGTAATGATCGAGAAGTTCTTCATTCGTCTTGTTTTTCAGGAATTCAGAAACTCGATCTGACGCTCGCACCTGACGCAAGAAATCAGCGAGCTTTTCCGCATCGTGGCGATCAACTGAGATCCGTCGCACCACATTCAATTCCCACACGAGCGAGTTGCGATCCGTCATTAGCCGGCCGAGATCATCGGGCAAGAGACGGCGTGTTTCATCGGCAACGCGTAGGAAATATCTTCCATCGGAGGTTGCGGCAATGCTTTGCTGATTTCCTGGTACGCGCAATTCCAGAAACTCACCACCATTGCTCGCGGTGATTACCTGGGGAATCACGTGAACATTGACGGTTTGTTGGGGAATGCGTTTGCGAATCTTCTCGACGAATTGAGGATCGATGCGTTGATCTGCTGGTGGTTCGTTATCGCCATCCTCGATACCCAAACGAATTAATCCACCGGTTGCATTCGCAAACCCGACACAATCACATGCCAGCCCATCCAGATCTTTATGTTTGGCCAGCGCGTAGCGAATCGACTTTTTCTCTTTTTGCTGCCCTTCGTTTGTCATGCCGTCACCTCCCCGCTCATCAGTCGCGGCAACAGCAAGTCGCGGGCTTCGGATGCTCGCCGATTGGTGGCTTCCAACAACTTGAGTTGGCCCTCAATTGGGCCAACTTGCTCTGTGAAGCGGTCCATCAGCCGCGCAGGTGGGGTCACAATGGTTACTTTTTCAAGTTTCTCGCGCGGCAGGTGTTTGATCGTAGCGCCGGTGAAAAGTGTCGCCAAATGTCCGGATTGTCCCTTGTGACGCAAGCTGTAGTACAGATAAACGTGATGCATGTTGTCGCGACAGCGAATGCGATGGATTGCTTTCTGAATCATCATCCCGGGCAGTTGATCCTTCCAGATTGCACACCGGCCAGGTTCTCCCCCTTCGCACATGACAATGTCACCGTACTTCAGACCGAAAGTCTCAAGCTCGTGATCCTCAAAGCGCATCTCTCGGAGATCGTTAAGTTCAAACTCGCCCCACCGCACATTGACATTGGCAAGGTAAGGCATCAAATCGCCTTTGTTCTTATTTTGATCCAGCATCTTTCCGAGTCGGAACTCGGCAACTTCGCTCAACGCCTTGCGTCTCCAGCCCTCTGGCAAGCCGTTGACGATACGAGCGTGCTCGTGGCCTGGGAAGCGAAAGCGGACGAACCACTCCTGGTACAAGAGCCGCGCCGACTCCTCCAACAACGCCATCCGCCGCCGGTTGTTCTCGATCAGGTCGTCGTAGGCACGTCGAATTGAGCCGATTTTCTGTTGAATGCGTCTCGGAGGAAAAGGGATTTCAACCGCCTCGATTTGCCCTCCGCTCATATTGGGTTGTGCTGCGCCTGCGCCCAAATTGTAAAAAAGCTCACGGAACGTCGGCGAGCTTAATGTTGTCCATAGAAAGTCTGCGTCAGCATCGACAGCTTGAATTTTCGCAACCCGCTGGTTGAGCAAAAGCGTTTGTTCCGACCGGACGCGACCAATTTTTCCGGCGGTTGCACCGGTCATTGCCAGCACAATGTCGCCGTCGTGAAGTTGGTACTTCGTAAGTTTGTCGTCGAACAATTCATTCGGCCAATATTGAACATCTGCAAGGTCCACCCTGTAGTCGTCCGTTATGTTCGAGATTTTGATGACAGGAATTCCCTCCTGCGTGAAGTCGGCGCTTTTGAACGCATAGCCCGGTATTACGCGACAAACATTACCAATTCGGGTTTGCGGCCAAGTCATATCCCCAGCCCCTCAAAGTTCTCCTGAATCTTTGCGGCGAGCGTCACCGCTTCCTCATTCAGGTCGGCTAGTTCCGTATGAATATCCTTGAGCGTCTGTTCGAAATCAAAATCCTCATCAACTTCCGCCGGTGCGACGCCCACGTAACGGCCCGGAGCGAGACTCCAGTCTGCCGCTGCAACCTCCTCAATTGACATGATGCGACATAGTCCTGGCACCCAGACAAACTTCGCTTCGGGAAATCGTGAGAGCAGCCAATGCGCCTGCCGCTCGAAGTAAGCGGAGCGTTTGAGTTGCTCGGCGAGTTCCTTGCGCCGCGCGTCGAGAACTTTCAACAACCGACCCACGGCCCGGCTGTCCCACTCCTCATGTTCACGGGCGCTTGCATCCTTTTCGGCCGTATCGACAACGCGACCCGCCAGCTTGCAGACCAGATCCACATCTTTCACCAAATCGCGGCAGGCCTGGGCCAACGGATCGAGTTGCTCTAGCCGCTTGCGCTGGGCGGACGCCTTGGGTTCCACGGGCTTCTTCCAGTCATTGGCAATGCGGCCGGTCCATTCGTCCAGCGACGCCAGACACGCCTTGCCTGCGGCGTCGCGCTCCTTGACCAATTCACGTAGGGGCGCGTCCTTAGTCAACGTCTTAAGAAATGGCGCGACCGCATCGACGAACGCTTGGTAAGCGGTCGAAAACGCCGTCGCGTGGGCGGCGATCAAAGCGGCCTCGCCGAGCGTGCGGTCCAGATAGCTCTGCACCAGATCAATGAAGCGATCCGACTGGCCACGGTACAGCCACACGACGGCGGTGAGGTTGGCCAGTTGTTCGGGGCTGAAGTCGTAAATCTTGCGTGTGACTTTGCGATAGACGTTACGCGCGTCGAGCATCAACACCTGGTCGCGTCGCTCCTTCGGCTTGCTGCGGTCAAAATGCCATAGTTCGCAGGGGACCGTGCGGGTGTAAAAGAAGTTCGAGCGAATGGAGATCATCACATCCACGTCGCCCGTCTCGACCAGCTTGCGGCGCACGTCGGCCTCACCGTGGCCGGCGCTCGACGCCTGCGACGACATGACGAAGCCGGCCCGGCCTTTGGGACCGAGGTAGCTGTGAAAGTAGGAAATCCATAGGTAGTTCCCGTTGGAAACCTTCTTGGCCTTGTTGACCCCCGGCAGGCCAAACGGCAGGCGGCGGTCGTCCTTAACCTTTTCAGCATCGACCATATCAACGTTGAACGGTGGATTGGCCATCACAAAGTCGCACTTACCGTACAGGTTGTGAACGTCTTCGTAGAAGGTATTGGCCTCGCGTATGTCCCCCTCCAACCCATGCACGGCGAGGTTCATTTTGGCCAGTCGTATGGTGGTTGCCGTTTTTTCCTGGCCGAAGAACGTGACGCGATGGGCGGTGTCCTTGCCCAGGCGTTCGATGAAGTGGCTCGACTGGACGAACATTCCGCCTGAACCGCAGGCGGGATCGAACACGGTGCCGTGGTCGGGCTCAATGACGTTGACGATGGTTTGCACCAGCGACGGTGGCGTGAAGAACTCGCCGTTGTCCTGCGCTCCCTGCATAGCGAACTTCATCAGGAAGTATTCGTAGATGCGTCCGAACACATCGCCGCTGGCGGTACGAAGTGTTTCGCTGTCGAACACGCGCAGCAGATCTTCGAGCAGATCGTTTTCGAACTTGTCGTAGTCCCTGGGAAGCTGGCCTTGCAGCGGCTCGAAGTCGCGCTCGATGGCATCCATCGCTTTGACGATGGCCGTGCCAAGGTTGGCTCCCTTAGGCAACTTGAGAAGTTCGTCGTAGCGTGCTTCAGTCGGCAGTTGCAGGGCACGACGCTTAAGGAAGTCACTCTTTACGAGCTTTCGCTTGGGCATCTTGCCGGCGGCTTGTTCCGCCGCGATCTGCGCCGCAGCGGCGTCATAGCGGTTGGTAGCGTGGCGCAGAAAGATGACGCCCAGCACGGGCATGCAGTATTCCGACGAGGTCAGCTTCGAGTTGGCGCGGAGGTTATCCGCTGCTGCCCAGAGTTCCGATTCGAGTTGTTCTATGTCCCCAAAATTACCCACGTCTGGCATACTCCCTGCCGAGAAATCACAACGAACATGATTGTCCGCTGGGCGCGTGACACCTTCGGTCACAGAGCAGGGATTCTAGCCGATGGTGGGGGGCGATGGTAGATTAGCTGTATAAGTTAAAGGGCTACCAAACTTGAGTGACTGCATCATGCGATATTGGATAACCACACATTGGCCGCCGAGAGATGGAACGCCTGAAGAACAATGGCATCGTGGCGTTTGGGTGCCCGACGGCAAGCAGAACATCATTCATCCGATGGCGGCTGGCGATTGCGTATTTATCTATGAGGCAACGCAGGGGCGTACACTGATTCGGAAGTACGAGGACGGTACGGAAACAAGAGTCGCCTGCCAGAAGGGGCGAGGGCAAATAATTGCACTCGCTCGCGTAGCGGATAAGCCCTACGAGTTGGAGGACTCGCAGACCGAGGAGTATGCGGACGGGTCGAAGATTTGGTGGCGTTATTTCGCACCGACTGAAACAGTCAATTCGGCAGGGTCTATTTCTCGCAGACAAGCTGCCACCATACTCGGCTACTCAGAAGATTACACGTTCAGAGGTTTTGGCGATGGCCAATCAGGTCTCAAGCAGATTGATGGAGATGTTTTTGAGCAACTGAAAGCGGTGTTCGATAGGTCAGTAGAAGAGCAAGAAATTGAACAGAACAATCGGGCAGGTCATGCTCGCGGGCCTGGTGGCGAAGGGCCTGCTCATTTGGCGCTCAAACAACGAATCGCAGCCAATCCGGCTAGAATACTGGACGAACCAGGCCTGAAACTCGTTCAAATCGAGTGGTCATTTCCAACAGGTGATCGAATCGACGTATTGCTGAAGGATCGCTATGGGCGATTTGTCGCAGTAGAGGTCGAGGTGGATTGCGACGAACGAGAACTGATTGGCCCGCTCCAATGCATGAAGTACCGGGCGATGCTGGCCTATTACTTCAATCGACCACTAGATGAGTTTCGCACGATCCTGGTGGCACATTCGATTCATGGTAATGTGAGACTACGTTGCAATCGACATAATGTCGAACACATTTCGGTCGCGCGCATAGTTGGCCGCGTCCTGTGAACGCAAATGGAATCAGTTCGCGTTTCTTAGATTGAGATACAACGCGTTAAGATGTAAGTAATTCGAAGTCAACCTGAATGGAACAACGCTTCGATGCCAAGACGTATAACCCAGACGCGAAGCTCATCGTCGCTTCAAATAAGGCAATAAGCATCTCCGCGTCCGGCAAGATACTTTTCCGTCTCGATGAATAATGTGATTTCGGCAGAAAGCCAGTACCTGCGCAGTCTCATGCCATGAAAGACCTAATCGCACCGATCCTTCTACATGCACGAGACTCCAGTCAAAAGTCTTTGTGAAGCATACCGGCGCTTCGGAGCAATCTCGACGACATATGCTTCTTGCCATTAGAGTCTCGAATCAGAAATCGAAAGAATCGAACACAAGCCCATCGACGGGGACGGCGGAGATAAACGCTCGCCCCTCGCAGAAATCCCAATGCGCCGACAGGTGGAACTGCTGTTTGACCAACTCGACCGCCTGCTCGACGGATTGCCCAGTGTCGCGAATTGAAACGAAGGTGTTCGCAGGCAATCGGATCACGGTCCCATTCGGCCCATCGATAAAGCGTTTGAGCCCGATCTGAGCGAGCCAACCCTCAACCGCTTCGTACTCGGGCCTCCGACTGTCTTCAAGATCGAACGCGACTTGAACCATCAGCTTCATCTTAGATTTCCTCCGCCCATGCCATCGGGTACGCGCGATCGCAATCTGCCTCGCAATTACTTGGGTGTCGCGATTGGCAAGAACTCTAAGCCAAGTCTTTCCTTGAACACCGCTTTGGCTGCAGCAGCAATAGTCGAAGTGTGTTCTGGGGGGCAGAATACGTGAGACTTAACTTGGTTGTGACCGTACAGCTCAACCCATTGCTGCACAGGAATAAACTCGTCCAGAATCCTTGGCTCTTCTCCTGGAGCTGCTATCCACATTTCTTTCGCCTCACGCATGCTCGGCTGTTTTGGCACATCCAGCCAAACCTCATGCGACTCGCAGGGCTTCTTTGCTGCCTCCCAAATAGCCGTGGCGAATTCACGGCGGATCTTTATCTTTGCGGGCTCATCACCTGCCAAGCGTGCGACGCCAGGAAAAAGAGGCATGGGATTGCTTCCTGCTTCACTATGCATGCTTGGCGGAACAGTGTTTCGAGCAATTACTAAGGCTTTCTTCCAAAGCCTTCTTTCGCGGATGTCCTGAATCAGGCCTTTGACCTTCGGATCCTCCGCAAGTTCAGGAACCAATAACCGATCATCTGTCAGACGAAGAAAATCGATCGGTGAAAGCAAATGTTGTCCGCCGACCTTGGTTTTTCCTTCGGTAACAATCTGAAATATCGCCCAAAGCATGCAGTCAACGGCACGGACCTTATGATGATGGTACATACCTGTAAACAAAAGCATCTTGTTGAACATGATCTGCGTAAGTGGAGAGAGCCCACTTAGCCTTCCTGCAATTCGCGTCTGTGACTCGTTTCCAGTCTTTCCTTTAATGATGTGGATAGAGTGAAAGAGGCGGTCGATGTCCACATGCATCTTTAGTCCACTAAACATGCCATCTCTATGCATGTAATCAAGCTTGTCAGCGTCAAATGGCCCGTGCACAATTTCGGTCATGTACATCAGAGATGCCGGTACCGTACCCGTTATGATTTCAGAGATTCGCCGTGTATCTAATGCGATCTTGAATTGGTCATTTATGGCATCGGTGAATGCAGCAAATGCTTTGGAACGCACGATGAGATAGGACAAGATTTCGCCGGCACCACTCTCGCGCAGTTCGGGGTGGCCGTTCCGGAATGCTTCGATTGAAGGAAGCCCTGAGAAAAACTGCTCGCTTGTATGGGAAAAAGGTCCGTGCCCCGTGTCGTGTAGTAGGGCCGCCATCCGTACATTTCGTTCGAAAGCGTCGTCAACTCGCCCTTCTTCCTCGTCCGCACGCAGAGACTGACATAGTCGTCCAGACTGACAAAGCACACCTAGCGTATGCTCGAAGCGCGTATGATGTGCTGAAGGGTATGTAAGGTAGACCGCGCCAGTTTGATGCAAGAAACGCAGACGCTGAATGAGCGGCGTATCTAGTACCGCTACCTCATGGCGTTTTAAACTAAAAGTTCCCCAAAGCGAATCGTGGACAATCTTGTCCTTTTCGAATCGCTTTACCCATTCGCTCGGATTGGCGGGCAAGTACTCAGAAGCATACTGTTCAATCTCTTGTTCAAGCTGACTTGGGCGGACTTCGTTGCTCATCGACGACTCCGAACTCTTGCCGGATAATTTCTGCAACGTCATCAATCATCTGGCGTTGATCCGGGTCTAATTGCAAATATACCGATTTACCAAAGGGACCCGCAGTATGCACAGTTGCTCGAAAATACTGTTGCGAAGCATTCTCGCGAACAATTGATCCGGCATGATCAAGCGTCTGCAGAGTATCTCCGAAAACTCGCGAATAGCCGTAACGGGGATGGAGTTGGAATTGTGCAAATGGATTATGAACATTGGACTTAATAGCAGCATCACCGATGATGCGCGACAAACGCTCGTCATCAGACAATCGGATGTCGTTTCCGACTCGATGAAACATTGCAATCAGAACATCTTCCGGAAGGATTGAGTGAGTAGTTTGCATCCGTGATCTCCCTCTAAAAAACAGATAATGGACACCAGCATAACGGGGGATGTCTCATTTTGCTAGCGGCGCAAGCTATTTTTACAGCAAGACTTGCGTCGTCAAGAGGGGCAACGTATTGATCCGAATCCAAATATCCAATGGCAAAATGTTCAAAGCAGCTGAATTGTTGTGAGGAACCTTTGATGTTGAACTCTCCACCTCCACTCCCTCGCCACCCCCTGCAAATCCTTCAAACACACCTCCTCCTTCCCACCCTCCACCCGCGGCAGAAACAGCAGCCGCTCCTGAATCTCCGGGGCGAGCAGCAGCAGGTTCATGATGTGCGTCACGCGCGCCGGCGTCACCTGCCCGAGCCGAGCCAGTTCGGCGTAGCTGGCGACTTGGCCCGTGCGGATGAGCTCGTCGAAAGTGATCGCCAGCGCCATAAGCCTCGAAATCCTCGGCACACGACCCATCGGCCGATCCGACTTCACCGGTCCGATCACCGCGACCTTCTGCTTGCCGGTCCCGCGCTTCTTAAAATGGATGGTCGTCTCGACTTTCATGCCGCGTCCTCCGCTACAAACTGGTCGGCTAGCAGTCGGATGCCGGTCGGCTGGAACGTGATCGCCACCTTGCCGCTGCCGCCGTGATACTCGACCCGCTCCACCAGCAGTTGCAGCACCCGACCCTGTTCCCGAGGCGTCAGCGTCTGCCAGACGGGGTCGAATTCACCTAGCGCCGTCGCCACGTCGGCTTCGGACACCAGCGTGCGGTCGAGCGCTTGCCGCTCCTCGCCAATCTGGGCCTGCCTGTGTTCGTTGGCCTGTAGCCGTTGTTGCAGTTCTCCCAAGCGACTTGCGCCACCGGGGATCGCCAAGGCCTCGGTCACCTCTTTACCGATCTTCTTCTGGTCCCGCGTCAGGCGCGTTGTTTCCGCCGCTAGCTCTTTGCTCCGCCCCTCGTGGTGACGACGCGCCTCGTGCGAAGTTTGGCGGACCAGGGCGGGATCCTGGCCCACGCCTTTGATCTGTTCGATCACGACCCGTTCGATCTCGGCGGCGGGGATCGACTTCGAGGGACAACTCTCCCAGCCCAGCTTCTGTGCCGAGCTACAAACATAGTAGTGGTAGCGTTTGTTACCCTTCCCGGCGTAGGTCGGGACCATCGAGCAGTTGCAGGCACTGCAGCGGATCAACCCTTTGAGCAGTGCCCCATGCTTGTTGCGGACCACGGTGCCGCCGTTGCGATTGTTCCGGGCGAACGAAGCTTGGACCTGTTGCCACAACTTCGGGTCGATGATCCCCGGTTGCTCTCCCGCGTAGATCTCGCCCCGGTAACTGGCCTTGCCGATGTAGGTGACGTTCGTGAGCAGCTTGTGCAGGCTGTTCTTGGTGAAGGGTTTGCCACCCCGCAGCGCGCCATTCTTCATCTGGAAGGTCTTATTGGTCCATCCGCGACGTTGCACTTCCTTCAACACCGGGAGCAGCGCTTGGTGTTCGGCATACAACCCGAAGATCGCTCGTACTTGAGAGGCTTCCTGCGTGTTGACCACCAGCTTCTTGGCCGTGGGCTCCACATCGTAGCCCAGGATCGGTGTGCCGCCGACGTACTTTCCTTTGCGGCGCGCGGCGGACATCTTGTCGCGGGTGCGCTCCGAAATCATTGAGCGCTCATATTCGGCGAAAGAGAGTAAAATGTGAAGCATCAGCCGACCGGCGGAATCGGCTGTGTTGAAACTTTGCGTGACGCTGACGAAGGCGACCTGGTGTTGATCGAACACTTCCAGCATCCGCGAGAAGTCCAAGAGCGAGCGGGACAGGCGATCCACTTTGTAGACGATCACGCAATCGATCAGCCCCGCTTTGATATCGGCTAGCAACCGCTTGAGCGCGGGCCGGTCCATGTTACCACCGGTGTAGCCGCCATCGTCATATTGTGTGGCGAGACATTCCCAGCCTTCGCCGACCTGGCTTTTGACATAGGCTTCCCCCGACTCACGCTGGGCGTCAAGGGAATTGAATTCTTGCTCTAAGCCTTCTTCGGTGGACTTGCGGGTGTAGATCGCACAGCGAACGGCGGCGCGCTCCGAGGGTTTCGGTTTGGCCTTGCTCATGTGGCACCTCCCGTCAGCTTGAAGAACAGGAAGCCATTGCAATGCGAGCCGCTGATCGCCTTGGCCACGGCGGAGAGCGATTTATACGTTTCCCCTTCGAACTCAAAGCCATCCACCAGCACCTTGACCCGTAGCGTTCGACCTTTGTACTCGCGCAGCAGGATCGATCCCGGTGGCGGGAGCCGTTGTTCGTTGGAGATCGCCACCCTGGTGGCCCGTGTTCGCGTCGGTGGCGGCGGCGGGAGTGGTTGGGACCGTGGGGCCGTGGTTCGCACGTCCGTGTCCTGGGCCAACTCTCGGGCCCGGGCCAGCGCTCGTTCCGAAAGACCACCCAGTTCGTTGGCTTGCAGTCGCCACGCGATGCGACGGATCAGCCACGTGCGATTGCGGGCCAAGGTCTCTTCGCCGCAGACTTCGGCGTACCGTTCGCGCAGATCATTGACCGACAGTTTCTCCAGTCTGGCCACTTCTTTCGTGATGTTCATAGCGTCTCTCCGTGTGGGAATTGCGGGTCACCGTTAACCCAAGTGGACAGAGAGCGGTGTGGCGGGCGAAAGCTCAAGGCTTGCTGCGGTGGAATTCGGAGAGTTTTCGGTGGTGGCTAATGCATGTCGTTCGCGGAGGCGGAGTATGCCGGCGGCGAAGATGGCCGCGAGTTCGAGGAGCGGGTCATACAGTTCCGAAATCGCATCCATTTGATTGTGTTCCCAAACTTGGATGACCTAACATGTCATTTGCGCCGGCTTCAATAGTGCTTTCCAGAAGCGGCTAAAATATTACTTACGCCAGCACGGCGTAGTGTGGCCGCAAAATCTTCCAATTTCTTATCAGGGACCGATCACCATGTTTGCCAAGTCCTTTCAGAAAGGCCCATGCCCTCAAGTCATCGAGAACGCGATCGCCGCCTACGAGTACGGTCATCGACTGATCTGCAGTTGGATCGACATTGAATTGGCAACTTGGCATGCTCCGGTGCGGCTTGAAGTTGCACCCGTTGAAGAGCAGTACACATTGGGAGAAGTGCGCTTAGCTCTATCCAACGCGCTAATGGGTTTTCGCGGATATGTTCCCCAACTGGAACCCGACAAGAAATTACGGCCTTGGCTGATCTACTACTATGTGGATGAAGAGCAAAAGGTCCGTGGCAGTTCGGTTCCGATCGTCGAAGAATGGGGAGAAACGATGGACGGCATGACCGAAGATCGTTACTGGCGCAGTGAAGTAAGTCGCTGTCTGGGAGCGCGCCAGGCAGAGACTTGGACTGAGGCACAATGGACTGAGCGACTCATTGAACCTGTACTGCAGAATTTTCGAGACCGACGTGGTTGGCTCGTGCAAGGTGGATTGTTTGGCAAGGTTCCAGTGGCCCAGTTTACAACGCAGCGTGTACGACTCTTTAGCCCCGATAGACCGCCATTAGTCGATGGCTCGCCCAAGCATCGGCTCACTACCCCCCAATTCAATGTGCTCCAAACACTGATCGAAGCGGGTCCTGCCGGCCTCAGCATGGATCAATTAATTAAAAAAAGTGGACATAGCGATGCCATCGGGATCCTCAATCGAATTGTCCAACGCGATCCCGACTGGGAGCGGGTCATCTCATTTGCGAAATCGCCAGGTGGTGGCTACCGCATCTTGTAGTCCCACGCATCCGGACTTCACCCACAGGAATCCGCATATACATGTCGCCTAGTATGCCTCCATATCGATCCTAACGATCGCATTGGAGGCTTCCATGAGCGTATTTCTGACCGCCAGTGATCTCGCGAAACGGCTGCAGGTCACGAGGCCCACCATCCACGCCTGGCATCGTCGGGGCTGGATTCCTTGTCTCCGCGCCGGACGCCGTCCGGTCCTCTTTGATCTGGACGCGGTGCTGACGGCACTCCGCGAGCGCGCCCAAGTGAAGGAGGTGCGCCGTGCTTAAGCATCCTAACTGCATATCGCAGCACGTTGGCCAAGTCGCCGTGGTCGCACGTCTAGAACCAGCCGTGACTTCTGCCGCGGAACTCTTGGACCGGGACTACACCCGCAAACTGATCCAGATCAAAGCCAAGCGACTGGTTCAGCAGCCCGGGTTTACTGACGCCGATCGCGACGACGTCGAGCAAGAACTACGCCTGCGTCTGCTGCGTAAGGCCCATCACTTTGAATCCTCGCGTGGTTCACTCAACACCTTTGTGGCGCGCGTCGTGAAATCGGGCATCGTGACGCTGGTGCGCGAGCGTCGCCGACAGAAACGCCGGCCCACGCTCCCCCAGCGTTCTCTAGCCGAGCCGGTGATGGCGACAGAGACAACGTCGCTGGCCGATGTCCTCAGCCAATCCGATGCGGATCGACGGTTGGGCAATGCGACCACGTCCGAGTTGCAACAATTCATCGACCAGGATGCCGTTGCCGTGGGGCTACAAGCTGCGGACCCACAGTTGCGGAAGCTCTTCGAGCGTCTGGAAAGCGGAACAGTGGCCGTCGTGGCCAGGCATCTGGGACTTTCACGGCATCAGCGGCGGCGACTGCTGGCCGTTAATAAACCCGCTTTCGTGCGCGCTGGCTTCGACGATTCTGCCCAAATCGCCGACAGTTCCATGTCAAAAGGCGTATGTAACTCTTTAAGTTCTACGCCTCCATCTTGATCGCAGGAATGCCCCGATGGCTCCGCCGCAAATTCGCTTTCAGTTCGCCGAGAACATGCCGTTCGACGAAATCAAGGTCACGCTCGAGTTGTCCAAGCTCGCCGTGGAAGGCTTGTTTGGCCTTGCCCGCGTGCGACTGGATGCCACACACCGCATCGATCACGAGAACCAATCGATCGTGATCTCCGAGCGGCGCGAGCCGGGACGGGCGTTTGTACGCATCTTTACCAGCTTGCTCATTCGCGAGTTTGGAGAGCAGGCTTTTCTCGTCGAGCGACTAGTGCCACAAGCGTGTTCGGCCAAGCGCGGAAGGGGAGTGCTATGATCCGTGTCGCCCATGTGCCTGGTAGCTCAAAGCCAGCGATGCCACCTCGCCCCGAAAAACTCATCGTCATGCCGCAATGGATTCCACAGGAGCTCAAAGCTCGCTGCCAGTGGGTCTGTTGGCGTTGGACCTGGAAAGCGGAAAAGTCTAAATGGGATAAGCCACCATTGAACGCTAGGACCGGTCGTCATGCCAGTTCCACAGATCGATCAACGTGGTCGAGTTTTGACCTGGCCTATGCGGCGTACTTGGATCCGGCGAATGACTACAGCGGCATCGGATATGTGTTTAGCGGTGACGACGATGATGTGATCGGCGTCGACCTCGATCACTGTCGTGATCCCAAGACCGGCGAGATCCTCCCTTGGACCGATGCCCAAATTCAGAAAGGTGGTTGGCAAGGCCCGTTATCGCCAGCGAAGGTGATTGCCGTCCTCGCGAGCTATGCGGAAGTCTCACCGAGTTCGACGGGTGTGAAACTGTTGCTGCGTGGAAACCTCGCCGCAGGCCACAAGGCGGGAGACTTCGAGGCCTACAACAAGGGGCGTTATTTCACGGTCACCGGTGTCAAACTCCCGGACTCGCCTGCCGAGATTCGCGATGTGGGTGATGGTTTGGCTGATCTTGAGCAGCGTTTCTTTGCAAAATATCAAAAGTCCCCTGCCGTTAGTGCGACGACTGCCACCTCGCCCGAATCTTTAGTCCCCTGCCCGAAGTGCGGGTCTACGGCTTTCTGGCACTCGGTATATACCGAGGACGTTAGGTGTCGGACTTGTGAGCCGGTGCCTAGCAAGGTCGTCGTCAGCAAACTGCTCACGCTCGTTGATGGTCGATTCGTCGAACAATGTGCTCCTGAAAAACCATCCACTCCCCGTCGGCCGCAACATAAACCCAAGTCGAATACTCCAGGGTTGTCAGCCGCGGATATCATTCGCCTGGCAACCAAGGCCCACAACGGTGACAAGTTTCAGCGATTGTTCGGCGGTGATGCCTCTGAGTACCCATCACATTCAGAAGCCGATGGCGCGCTCTGCTCACTGATTGCCTTTTTCGCCGGCCCGCATCCTGCGCTCATTGATGAGGTATTTCGCCAATCGAAGCTCTATCGTGATAAGTGGGATGAAGTTCATTCCGGCGATGGCCAGTCCTACGGCCAAATGACGATCAACAGCGCCTTGAAGTTAGTGACCGAGTTCTACAATCCCCGACGCGCCAAAGCGATGCTACGGTCGCATTCGGTTGGGAACCTGGAACTCGTGCCGGTTGCCACGCGTCGCACTAAGACCAAAACGATTGTCGATGTGCAAGTTAAACGCGATGGTGCCTTGGTCGACTTTCGCCAAATCACTAGCGCGGACTCAAATCGCAAGGCGGCCCTTGAGGCGATTGCCGAGCACCTTACGCAACCGGATGTCGAGCCCCAGCTCAAAGCGGCCGTGGCGCAAATCTTACTCGAGGCCAGCCAAGTCGACGAGGATCCCGACGATTGCTCCGAAAAACCCACGATCCATCAGGTACTCGTGGATATCGTGCCAAAGCAAGCGGCTTTCAAGTACCGCGTCGATGCTCGGGCGTTTTCAGAAGTCCACGGCTATATGTCGCGAGCGGGCTTCTTAGAACGCTTCACCAACAACGATGTGGTGGGGGCCTGCGTCAATTGCGAAGACGTCGGCGTGAATGAGAACGGCGACGTCAATCGAGGCGCACTCATCTCGTTGGTGGAACGGGAACTGAAACTGATGTGGGGTGACATCCTCAGCCAACTGCCGACGCCGATCGATGCGGAGGTCGGCAGTGAATCCAAGGCGGCAGAGGAGTTTCGCGCCGCCCTCATTCGCATCTGGGCGAAACCGACCAACATGCAAATGGTCCGTGTTCCCACCAAAGCGGCCGAGAACGACGGGCTCGTCCTGGCGACCCGCAATTCGCTCATTTCGCGACTCGTGCGTGCCAATGGTGATGGCAAGATCAAACGTCAGTGGACACGCGTGCAAGAGGGATTCGACGCCTGGGCGCGGCTGCATCCTGTCGCCACCGAACGCGTATTACCCGACGGCGAGATTGTTACCGAATCGGTATCCACAATGTTTCTCGCCATGCGCTGGCAATTGGCCACGCAGATTAGCGTCACGCTGCCGAACGTCAACAATCAGACTGCGCTGCGTCGCCTCGGCGAAAAGTTCGGCTGTGTTGATCCGACACCACCCATGCCCACCAAGACCAGCGATGGCGAAGAACGACTCGCTGTGCTCAGTCGGAGTGTGACCGATGAGTTGCTCTACTTGCCGCTCCCCGAAGAAGACGTAGCGACGGACAGTTGACAGATGATCTACGTGTCCGCGAAGGATTTTTTATGGACCACTACGCTATCGACGCAGAAAAAAAATTCTCTCACGTGCGCGCGCATTATATCTGTCCACGGACATATATAACGCGTGCGCACGTAGGCAAATTTTTTTTCTGAAACCAAAACGCAAGACTACCCAGCTTCTCAATCACAAAGGAGTCCGAAATGCACATCGAACTTTGGCCTATCGACCGTCCCCAACCCTATCCCTCGAATCCACGCATCAACGATGGTGCGGTCGGCGCGGTGGCCCGCAGTATTCAGGAGTTTGGATTTCGCCAACCACTCGTGGTGGACGCTGACGACGTGCTCATCATTGGCCACACGCGATTGAAGGCGGCCCGCAAACTGCAACTAACTGAAGTGCCCGTTCATGTTGCCAAGGACCTCTCGCCCGCCCAGATTCGCGCATTGCGGCTAGCCGATAACAAGACCGCTGATTTGGCAACTTGGGATAATTCGCTCCTGCCGCTAGAACTCAAAAACCTGCTCGACGCGGATTTCGACCTGAGTTTACTGGGGTTTTCCAAAGACGAAACCGAACAATTGCTGCATCTCGATTCCGCGCCAGGACTGGTTGATCCCGATCAAGTTCCAGCGCCACCCGATGCGGCGATCACGCAACCAGGCGACCTTTGGATTTTGGGCGAGCATCGGTTGCTCTGTGGCAACTCCAGCAGCGTGATCGATGTGGATCGACTGTTGGCGGGCCAGCCCATTCACTTGGTCAACAGTGACCCACCGTACAATGTCAAAGTGGAACCGCGCAGCAACAACGCCATCGCCGCGGGCCTGTCGTCGTTCGCTCCGACGCATCACCAAGGTTTGGATCTCGCGCGACATCCGGAGAAGTCGAAACCCACCGACAAGAAGTTACGTGCTAAAGATCGTCCGCTCGCCAACGACTTTCTGACCGACGCCGACTTCGAACAAATGTTGTTGGATTGGTTTGGCAACATGAGCCGCGTATTATTACCGGGTCGTTCGTTCTACATCTGGGGTGGCTATGCCAATCTGGGTAACTATCCGCCGGCGCTCAAAGCCTCGGGACTCTACTTCTCGCAAGGAATTGTGTGGGACAAGGAACACCCCGTGCTGACGCGAAAGGATTTTATGGGCGCTTTTGAAATCGCGTTCTATGGGTGGAAAGAAGGCGCAGCGCATGAGTTCCTCGGGCCGAACAACGTCACCGACTTGTGGCACGTGAAGAAGGTGAATCCGCAATCGATGGTCCACCTCTGCCTGCACCCGGATGCGCTCGTTTTGACCGAGGCGGGATTCCGACCGATCCAAACCACACAGGTCGGCGACCGGGTCTTCTCCGGCGACGGCACGTTCCACGGCGTCGAACATGTCTCGTCACACCCGTATACCTCAGAGCACCTGTACCGGATCGTCGCCAAAGGGGGCAACGCTGCGGTCGAAGCGTCTGATAACCATCCGTTCCTGATCTGGCGGCCTGCGAAACAGGCCCGGCGCATCATCGGAGGGGAAGTCAGCTGGCTGCGGGCTGACGAAGTCCGCGCCGGCGATTACACCATGACACCCGTGCTCGCGGAGTCCGGCGTTGACCCATACCCGGAGATGGACACCAAAGACTGGTTTCTCTTCGGGCTCTACTTGGCCCAAGGCCATCTCCAACGCGCCGGACATGGCAACCGCCGCTATCCAGCCTTCTCGCTCCACAAGCGCCATCAAGATCTTGCGGATCGGATCTGGAACAAGTGGCCCGACGCTCGCGAATACGACCACAACGACTACCGGCTTGAACCGAGCAGCGGCACGGTGGTGATGGCCTTCGATGGCGACGCCGGAGAGCGCTTCGAGGCGCTGGGTGGTCGCCTCGCGCACGCCAAGCGTATGTCCCCGGAGTGTTTCGCCCTTCCGCGTGAGAAGCGAGCCGCGATTCTGCATGGTTGGCTCAGCGGCGACGGTTGCGTGGTACATGACCGCGATTACTGGCAGGGGAACACCGTCTCTGCGGACTTGGCCGCGAACCTCTGTCTGCTGGCCGAGTCCGTGGGCTACCGGACGAACGTGTACAGCTACGACCCGCCAGAGGATCTTGGTGGCATCGGCGGTCGAAAGTTCAAGAGCCGTCGGCGCGTTTACTACCTGTATTTCTACGAGCTTGGCCGACTCAAAAAGCGTGGCTGCCCGCTCCGGATGGAGCATGATGGCCGCGAGTACTCGTTGCGGCAGGTCAAGCGAGTTGAGCAAGTGGCGTACAGCGGCGACGTATGGAACTTGAGTGTCGAGGGCCACCCATCGTTCCAGACCGCCGTCGGGCTGTCGCACAATACCGAAAAGCCCACGGAACTCGCCACCCGCGCCATGCAATACTCATCCCGCCCCGGAGAGAACGTGCTCGACTTGTTTGGCGGCTCGGGTTCCACGCTGATCGCTGCCGAACAAACGGGACGGCGCGCGTACTTGATGGAACTGGACCAATTGTATTGTGACATCATCGTTCGGCGCTATGAAGAGTTCACCGGCAAACAGGCGGAACGGGAACCCGCCTTGACTGTCGCCGCGTCGTGAACCGTCACCAGGGAAGGGAGCTGACATCATGCCTGCCAGTCGTAACCGTCGCCTGGAAATCGCTCAGCGTCGCGCCAAGGTCGCCGATTTGTATATCCGAGGTTGGACGCAAGCCACCATCGCCATCGAGTGCGGCGCGTCACAGCCCACAATCTGTGACGACCTCGCCAAGATCCGAGACGAGTGGCGCAAGTCGGCTATTCGCGACTTCGATGTCTTGCGCGAGCGTGAGTTGCAGCGCATCGATCGCATCGAGCGCGAGGCCTGGGCCGCTTGGGAACGGTCGCAGCAACCGGTGCAGTCGGCGGTGGTGACTGGCGAAGACATCGCCAAGCGCACCAAGAAGAGCGTGCAGCAGAAGTATGGTGACCCGCGTTTTTTGGACGTGATTCATAAATGCATTATCCAACGACGCGCTTTGTTGGCACTGGATGTGGTGATCTTGCCGCCCGAGCCGAAAACGAAGAGCTACGAGGAAATCCACAAAGAGGATGTACGAGCCACGCAAGAAAAATTACGCGATGTCGCGCGGAAACTAGGATTGGAGTCTGATCACTGGGATCATCTGCCGCCGTCCGTGCGACCAGGAACCGAGCAAACGATTGAATCCACCGCCGTGCGATCCGACGAAAGTGATGCAGCGCCGAGACAAATCTCGGGTGGTTGAACGTCGCGAAACCGCACCTCGGCGGGAGCTTTGGGCACGCCTAACACTTCCCTTCCAACGACTTCGGACCCACACTGCGCGAAAGGGGTCCGAGTCCGCGGCGTTTTCGGTTGGCCTAAACGCCCGCATCTCTGGTGTTGGCACTCCGCTCACGTTGCTGTGAGCATCTATAGCCAACACCTCTAGCTCAAAGCCGGGCCGGATCTGGTCGCACTCAAAGTGGGTCCGAAGTGGCTTGCAATCGCTGGCCACCGCCGGTAAGTCATGACTCTCGCGTTGTTAACTCCTGACGCAGAAGAACGAAACACAGACTCATCCGGAAACGACCTCTATGACCCCATATTCCGCCCGCCGTGGCCCCGACACCACCAAGATTCTGACCCGTTCCGAGTTAGCGATCGTGCTGGCCGAGCTGCGCCGCAAAGCGTTGCGCTCGCCCAGTATGCGCCTGAACCTCGTCCTGTTGCGGTTGGCCGTTTGTTGCGGACTGCGGGCCAGCGAAATAGCCAAGCTCCAACTGGCTGATGTACGTGTCGACGTGCAACGACCGCACTTGCGTATCCGCCGTGGCGCGTCCAAAGGGGGCAAGCCGCGTATCGTTCCGCTCTGGTGGGACGGTGGCACACTCGCCGACCTCGTCGCGTGGAAGGCGGCACGGTTGCGCCACGGCGCGGATGGGGAGGCTCCGTTCTTAGTCTCGGCCAAGGCAGGACGAGAGCTGTTCATATTCTCCCGCCATACGCTGCGCAAGCGTTTTCGCACCGCCTGTAAAATCCTCGGTGCCGAGCGGTTAGAATCGCTGACGATCCACCATGGACGCCACACGTTCATCAGCCATGCGTTAGCGGGCGGGCGAACGCTGGCCGAGGTGCGTGATGCCGCTGGGCATGCGAATGTGAGCATCACCAGCACGTACCTGCACGTGGCAGTGGAGGATGAAGGCGTAGGTACATTGTTCGATAAGAACTAGGCTCCAAAAGGCAGTGTGGCCTTGCCAACTAGATGTTATGCTCTGAGCATTCGCTCAATAAAGGCAGACTTGAGGGCGGCGGCATGACACTTGAGAACTCACATACGCCAAATGAAGCCTCGATCACGTGGCCGCGAGGTCATATTACACGCCGGTGACAGCGCTCTCCTCCTGCATCGTTTAAACTTGGAGGTAAGTGATCCAGGTTTTGAAAGCGATTAACACGATTAGGAGAAACGATGCGAACGTGCATCCTACTGCTCGCGATTGCTTTTGTCCCCGCCGTGGCATGCGGACAGGCGGTCGTCACGACCGAGGCACACCCCGGTACGCGCAACACGAGCGTGATCTATTACGACAGCGGCTTCTTATTCATGACGCGCAATTTCGGCAACCATCGCGATGCCGGCGGCAATACCCAACCGGGACTCTTCGTGCATTCCAAGGCCCACGACCGCTGGCTCCAGATTCTTGAAGTATCCACCAAAGACGGTCAGTTTGGAAAATCGCAGTCGGATGATCCGGAAGAGAACAAACGGCTGATGATGTCGCAGGTGGGCTGGGACTATACCGCGTATGCCAAAAAGCCATCGATTGAACTTCCGCTGAAGACCGCCGGCTCGATTGCGTTTCCGGAAACAATCGAGTTCGATGCGAAGACGGATCGATTCAAGCTGAGCTTCTACACGAGTTGGAAGATTGAGAGCGCCGCCACCCGGCTCTACTTAAGCCGCAAGGATTTATCCGAGCAATTCGACAAGTTGGCGAAGCCCTAGTGATGTCGCACCCTAGTGGAGCATTTTCGGTGGAACGATTCAGTCGATTAAGCCTGCTCATGTTCTCGGTTGATCCCCGAGCAGATTCATCTGGTGGAAGTCGATGCCGATTACTGGAAGACCTGGGTGCATCAACGGCTGGAGACGCCACTAGACTCGCCGGGCGCGATGACGTTCTTTCAAGCGCAACCGCAGGAACATACGTCGCTCGTGAAACATCTAACCGCGGAGACCAAAGTGGAAGAGTACGTGGCAGGCGCTGGGATGATCACGCGCTGGGAGCGGATGCGTCGCGACAACCACTTCTTCGATGCCATGTACAACGCTTGCGCAGCGGGCTGGGCTTGCGGCGCGCGGCTACTCACCCCCAAGCCGCCACCCAATTCCGGCCGCGCGTACAACGTGATCGACCCTGGCGAACGCCGCGATGATGGTCGTCCTTGGGTCGATCTCAGTCGCTGGCATGGGATACGAAGGAGTTGAAACGCAAACAGGCGACCGAAGCCGCCCGTTCGTCCGTCAATGGATTCATTCACTAAGCGACGTTCGCACGCTGGCGACGACGCCAAGCACCACGCTCATCAGTGGTACGTTACTTTATTTCCTTCCAATGCAAAATGCGAACTCCAGCGACTGGGGCGGGTGCTGCATTGTAAAGTGCGGCTACTTCGGCCGCAGACAACGCTTTCGTAAAGAACGCGACTTCATCGACGGGACCATTAAAATAGAAATCGCCACTAGATTCCGTGGCTCCAGCGCCGATGCGAAACGGGTTGGTGTTGTTAGGCTTGTAGGTTTGCGATCCTGAGGCCGATAGCACGCCGTTCACATACAAAGCTTTGTTACCTGTGATAATTCCATTGGCGTTGGTGGACTGCGCGCTAAACGTGGCGGCAAGGTGTGTCCAACTTCCCTGGGTTACAGTGGGACCGGACAAGATTGGCCAACCTGTATCGGAACCGGTCCAAAATTGCCATTTGTTATCGGATCCAGCATAAAGAAAATAGCCGCCACGACTGACGGCACCACCACCCATACGACAGGTTGCCGGCGAACGATAGGTACCAGACCCGCCTTGGACTTTGCACCAGAGAACCAGCGAAAAGCTACCAGCAGGATTTAACGCTGCGTGGAAGGCGCGGTCGGCTTTGCCGCTGGTGCCGTTGAAGTCCGCAGCAAAATCGCCTGTATATCGACCAGGCTGCCCAAGCAACACGCCATAAAGATAGGTCGCATGATGGGCACCCATGCGGTCAAAAGCAATCGACCCGGTTTTCTCACTTAGCCGCCAATAGGCCACTGGGTTATGAGACAAAACCAGCGAGGAGTAACTGGTTTGCGCAATGCCACTACTCGCCGGTAGTAGGCTCAATACCATTAAGGTGACTGCGAGGGCACCACTTCGACCAAGTAGGATACTGTGCATATTGCAGAGATGCTGAGAGTAAGGATTTTGGATTCCTGCGAACTCCAAAGTGCGCGTCCTTGCGACTGCACTCACGCCAAATAGTCTTGCTCCGCTAAAGGTCATTGGGGCTACCTTTCGCCCCAAGAATGATCTTTCCCCCAAAGTAGAGGTCTGATGCAAGCAAATAACCCGAATCTATGGAGAGCCGCATCGCATTGGGCGGAATTGCACAGCCACCATTGGGGCTGGCAAGAAATGGCCATCCGCTGGCTCGTGTTTGGTATTCGTGTACCTCAATTGCTTCGCTCAGTGGCTACGGACACTTGCAGAAAGTCCGTGGGAAACGTCCAACGATTCACAGATAGAAACGGGGGCCAACCACCGCCGTCGGCAGCGTTCAAGTGAACGTATTGAAAACGACATCAACTGCCGATTAGCCGCTGCGATTGTGCCGGGGTTGTTGTTCACTTGTGACCGAATGAACGATTTTCACTAACCCCAAAGTGGCGTCTTGACGATTAGAATTCTAGCCCGCCAGCATGTCACGCTTCATCTGCCCCGAAGTGCGATGTGTTTGGCGGGCTTTTTCGTTTGCCGAAATTCGTTCAATTCAGCATGTGCCAGCATCCGAAAAAACACTAGATCGATTCCGGGGCAGCTAGACCGATCTATCGCCAAGTGATATTCACGCATCACTTGGCTTTTTCATTTCTTGGGAAGGTCTCGGTACCAGCCTTGAGATGTCACCGAGGTACATTAGTCGCCTGATTGATTGCAATCTCGGGACTGGCTATTCTGCCAGTGGTGTGCAGCGCACCTAGTACGCACAACACGAAAGCTGAGTCCAATGTCCGCCACGACAGAAAAGATATGTCAGGCCTGTGGGAAATCCCACACCTTCTATTTGGCTGTGGGAGAGGTGGTTCTTCTAAGGTGGCATACTGCTCACGCTCACGTTACGGTAGACTAGCGCAAATGCAAAATGAACATACGCTGCTTATGGACGAACTAGCCCAGGTGCGAATCAAAGCCCATGATCTGTCGGCCGATACGAATGTCGGCTATCAGGTCGCGGAGGCGGTTACCATTCTCTGCGACATCGTTGCCACTTTGGCGGCACGGATCGAAGCGATGGATGGACCTCCCGCAGGTCGCTAAAAAGGCCGATGTCCACCAGTTTACGTCGGAAGCGACAAAACGCCCGCACGCGCAAACGTGGGGCGTTGAGTGGCAAGTCTCGTGGCGTTAGCCGTTGATCGCGAACTTGCCTCGTTCGGTCTTTGAGAAGCGCGACTCCGCGCCTTTGACGCTGATCTCGCGGATAATGGAAGAGTAGAGCGTGGCCCACGGGGTTGCGCCACCCGGGCTCGTCCAGTATCCCTTCGCCGACATCGCCTCGATCATCTGCTTGGCGTTGAGCGGCTCTTTCGCTTCCGACAGCACTTTCGCGGCGGCATCGAGCGCGGAGAGCTTGGCATCAGCCCTATCCGTCGCGGCTTTCGGCTCCTTGGTCGTCTTGGCCTTCTTGGTCTTCGCCGGTTTCTCGATGACCTTGCGATCCGCCAAACACACATTGCAATGCTCGACGCCTTCGCCATCTGTATCCCATTGGTGGCCGTTGGCGCAGGGATCGGGAAGTGGCGTAGCGTCGGCCTCCGGCTTGGTCGCGACCGGCTTGGCTTTCTTGGCGGGTGCCTTCGTTGCGGCCTTCGGC
>JBGSHH010000152.1:0-7661 GCA_041752355.1 Pirellulaceae bacterium
ATCACGATGTTCATCCCCACCATCCGTCGTTTCTATCGCCGCAAATTGATCGCCTGGTTCCATCGCACGTTCCGGGTGAACGTTGTGCAAATGCCTGGTGGAGAACAGGTTGCGCCGACGCGAGTGGTCGATTCGTACGTGCTGGAGAAGCCCTCTCCGGACGATGTCAGCGACCAGATTTAAGATTTCAGGGTCGGTACCCGTTGACAAAGAAAGGGCGGGACTAGTAGGTTATTGATATTGAGTCTCACTTCTATTTGATCCAGCCAGCCTCGGTTCCTGCCGAACGCCAGCAAGGTCGCCCGGTAAGCGTTTGCTTTTCCTGAGCGTCAGTCCTTTACCTTGCGGAGAACGGGAACCATGTCAGTTACACGTCAACGTCACGTGCGCGGCTTTACCCTGGTTGAACTGCTCGTCGTCATTGCGATCATTGGGGTGTTGGTCGCCTTGCTCTTGCCGGCTGTGCAATCGGCGCGCGAAGCCGCGCGGCGGATGCAATGCCTGAACAATCTCAAGCAGATTGGTCTGGCCTGCCACAATTATCACGATTCGTTCAACCAGTTTCCTCCCGGCGAGGCGAACGGCACCTACGGAGGCAGCAGCGGGTTTGTCGCCATCCTGCCGTACATGGAACAACAGAACGCCTACCAGCTTTACGACTTCGCCAAGGGCAATTCCGATCCGCTCAATCAGCAGGTCGTGGCGCAAAGGATTTCCGCGTTCATTTGTCCGACCTGTATTTTCTCGCGCAAGGTACCGATCCCCGGTTGCGATGCGAACAATCGGGCTCCCGGGACGTATGCGTTTTCGAGCGGATCGCTTGACCCTTACGGCTCGATTGCCAGTGGCAATCCCAACAATGGCGCGATCGTGAATGGCGTCAGTGGCGGCCCCGTGAATTTTGGTTCGATCAGCGACGGCAGTTCCAACACGCTGCTCTCAGGCGAGTCGCACTGGTCGTTTCAAGATTACACCTTCACATCGGGTGCGTGCTCAGGTCAGATTCGCGGCGGCTTCTCTTACTGGTCGAGTCCCTATCCGCTCGCCACGCTATTTACAACACTCGGTCCGTTCAATCCGCAAACGATGAGCGGCGATAGCAAGCGGCTGATGAATTTTCGCAGTAATCATCCAGGCGGCGTGAACATGGGGAATTGCGATGGTTCGATACGCTTCTGGAGCGATAACATCGATCACGTCCTGCTCGATGGCCTCGCGACTCGCAATGGCCGCGAAATCTTGAACACGCCGAACTAGCGACGAGTCGCGGGAGAAGCAAAGGCGGGTGCTCACCGACTTCCGACTCCCGCTTTCATCACTCCCACCCAAAACATCCCACCATGCACACCCAACCCTGTCTTTACGCCATGTTCGCGCTCGCCTTCGCTTGCTTCCTCACTGGCTGTGGGCAAGCAGGACCCACGCGAGCCCCGATCCAAGGGCAAGTTTCCATCGCCGGCACGCCGCTCGCCAAGGGGCGGATCATGTTCACGCCTGTCGCGCCGACGACCGGTCCCGTGGCGACTGCGATTATCACCCAAGGTAAATACGAATTGCCTAAGAATCTCGGCCCGGTGGTAGGCCAACAGCGAGTCATGGTCGAGGCGACGCCGGAACTTGGTTTCGAAATGGATGACGAACAGGCGTACGCCGCGCACGTCAAGACTAACCCGCGCCCTGCTCCCAATCCCATTCCCTTGCGATTCCAACAGCAAGTGCTGCTCGTTGATATTGTGGCCGAACAGACCAACACGTTCGACGTGGTGGTGCCGAAGTACTGAGCCACAGTTTCGCCCTCTGCTCAAACCCCTTACACTTAAATCCATACCTTTCCTCGGAGCAATGAACTCGTATGCTACGCCTGCTTAATAATTCATGCTTGTGGCTAATGCTGCTGGCGATGTCGTTGGGTGGCTCGCTCGCCATGGCGGCGGAGTCCGCGCAAGACCTGATGGATAAAGCCCATGAGGGGCGCGCTGTGTGGAAAGACTTTCCCGGCTTCACTGCCGAAGTCACCGCCACGCGCAATGGTCAAGCCACCACCGGGAAGCTCTCGGTCGACGCCGATGGCAACCTGACGCTCGAATTGGCTGAGCCAGCGGATATGGATTGGGTGGAGCGGTCGCTCCGTTCGGTTGTCAATCATCGTCTCTCAAGCGACGCTGGCGTGACGGATGTGGTCTTCGCCGATGAAGACACGCAGCATCCCTTCGGTCGCTTGATCAAATCGACGAAAGACGTCGAGAAGAGCCAGTGGCGCGTGAAGGGGGACGTGATGACTGAGGTTCATCGCTTTCACGACAAGTCGCACATGGTGATCAGCGTGGTGGAAGTTTCGCGTACGCAAGAAGGCACGCATCTGCCGCATAGCTTCAACGTTACGTCGTGGAATATCGATACCAAAGCCATCGAATCCAATCGGCAGGTGTACAATGAATGGCGACGTGTCGCTCGCTTCGATTTGCCTGCGCGTTTGCTGGCCGCTGTTTCCAAGCCGGATGGCACGCGCAGCGTTGAAGAAATCAAACTGAGCAAGCACGCACTCCTCCCCAGTAAGGCGAACAGCAACTTGTCGATCTCGGAATTGCCGCCGCTGAAGTCACCTGTCACCAGCTTTGGTGCCGGCATCGCCGACGGCTATCTGTATGTTTACGGCGGGCATTTGGGACAAGGTCATAAGTACTCTGCCGATCAGCAAGCCAAGCAACTGCTGCGTTTGAATCTGGCCGATCCCCAAGCGTGGGAAGAAGTCGCCACGGGGCCGGGTCGCACTGGCCTAGCGATGGTGGCATATAAGAATGCCGTGTATCGCATCGGTGGCTGGGAAGCCAAGAACGATGCTGGCGAAGAATGGAATCTCTATTCGTCGCGCGACTTTGCCAAGTACGATGTGAAATCTGGCAAGTGGACCGACCTGGCGCCATTGCCGCAGGGACGTTCAAGCCACGATTCCGCCCTCATCGGCAGCAAGCTGTATGTCGTCGGTGGTTGGGAACTCGGCGGTAAGGGGGATGGCGATTGGCACAACACAGCGCTCGTCTGCGACTTGAACGACAGTTCGCCCACGTGGCAAGAGATCGCAAAACTGCCGTTCTATCGTCGGGCGCTCGCTGTGGCCGGCTATCAAGGCAAGCTCTATGTGATCGGCGGCATGGATGACAGCAACGACACCACCACCGCCATGCATGTCTACGACCCGCAGTCCAACACCTGGGAAGCGGGCACCGCCATCCCTGGCAAGCCGATGGATGGCTTCGGCGCGTCGGCGTTTGGTTCCGCGAAAGGATTGTTCGTCAGCACGATCGCAGGCAAGCTCTATCGCTTGGATGATAACGGCGAGAAATGGACGGAAGTCGGCGAGTTGAATCACCCGCGTTATTTCCATCGCCTCGTGGCCAGCGACGATGGTCAATTGTTGATCGTCGGCGGCACTTCCAAAGGAGGCAAAGTCGCCGAAGTGGAAGCGGTGAAGTTGCCGTAGCCTTAAGTGGGGTAGGCTTCCAGCCTGCCGTTTTTTAATGCATTTCATGGCAGACCAGAGGCCTACCCCACGCGCAATCCTTTCGGCACAACGAAGCGTTCGGCGATTTCAAACAGGAACTTCACCGCGATCGCCAGGATCGCGGCGGGGACGGCACCTTCCATCATCAGCCAAACGTCGTCGAGTCCTAAGCCTTCGCTGATCGGTTGTCCAAAACCGCCTGCACCGATGAGCCCGCCGAGCGTGGCGAAGCCGACCGTCATCACGGCGGTCGTCTTGATGCCAGCCAGGATCATCCGCGACGCCATCGGCAATTCGACTTGCCACAGGATGGCCCAAGGCGTTAGTCCCAACACGGCCGCCGATTCGCGCAGGGTGTTGGGGATATCCCGCATGCCTGTGAACGTGTTGCGAATGATCGGCAGCAAGCTGTAGAGAAACAGGGCGATGATCACAGGCGCCGGTCCCGTGCCGCGCAAGCCAATCTCGCGCACCGCAGGCATCAGTAGCACCAACATGGCCAAGCCGGGAATCGTTTGCAGCACTTCGGCCGTTGAGAGGATGATGTGTTCCAGTCGCTTGCGCTTGGCGGCGATCACTCCCAGCGGCACCGCCACGACGATGCCGGCGATAAGCGCTGTGAGCGACAAAAAGAGATGCTGCCCCGCTAGTCGCAGCATCCTCCCGGCAAAGGAATTGTGTTCCAGCGGCGGCAGTTCATATTCTTCTTCCAGCAAGACTTCGGCCGCCACGGCGGGCCGCTGGCGATCGATCTGCACCAGTGAGTTGAGATGCAACATCTCTTCGGTGGAAATCGTGCCAGCGAGTTGATCGACAATTTTTTGCGCGCCGGGGACGCGCTCCGGCAAATCCGACCGATAGAGCAGCACGCCTTCATACGGCGGGAAGTAATGCAGGTCATCCTCCAATACGCGAAAGCCATACCGCACGATGCTGGCGTCGGTGAGATAGACATCGGTGGCGTCCGCCTCGCTACCGTCGACCGATTTGTACGCCAGACCATGCTCCATTACGCCCACCCTTTGTTGCGGCAAACGATAGCGTTGTCGCAGGCCGGGCCAGCCGTCGCTGCGCCGTAAGAACTCCGTGCTGAAGACGAGTTTGAGATCGGGATGCTGCTGTAAATCGCTAAGTTTGCGAATGCCTAGCTCTTCCGCCCTTGCCTCCTTCATGCCGATCGCATAGGGATTGGTGAAGCCCAGCGGCGGCGACATGACAACGCCGCGTTCCGCCAGCACCGCGCGCAATTGGTCGTCAGAGCTGATTTGTTCGTCGTCCAGAATCTCTTTGATGATGGTGCCCGTATATTCCGGATAAAGATCGATCTCGCCTGCGAGGAGCGCCTTCCACATCACCGGCGTTGGTCCGCCGCGACGATGTTCCACGTCGATGCCGTCATGCATCGCGATTTGCGTGACGGCTTCCGCCAGGATATTCGACTCCGCGAACGCCTTGGAACCGACGATCATATCGGGACGATCGCAACCGACAGCCAATAGCAACAACAGCCCGATCAGGGAGCAGCGTTTCATATGGCACCTCCCAGCGATTCGAGCGGGCTGCGCTGGGCATTGATGAATCGCGTGACGAACTCATCTTGCGGTGCTTCGACCAACTCGCGTAGCGTGCCGCGCTGCGCGATGTACCCATCCTTGAGCAACACGATGTCCTCCGCCAAGTAGCCCGCCTCGCCGATATCGTGCGTGACGATGACCACCGTCTTCTTCAGCGACATGAAAATCTTCCGCAGGTCGGCCTGCAATTCGTTGCGAATCAGCGGATCGAGCGCACCCATGGGCTCATCGAGCAGTATCACATCCGGATCGAGAAACAACGCCCGCATCAAGCTCACGCGCTGACGTTGTCCACCCGAGATTTGCGTCGGAAAGCGATCGAGACTGCCCGGCGGGAGATGCGTAAGCGCGACCAACCGCGTGAGTTGCTCGTCGATGCGAGCGGCGGTCCACTTCAGATGCCGTGCCATGAGCGTGATGTTGTCGCGCAGGCTCAAATGCGGAAACAGGCCGCCATCTTGAATGACATAGCCCATGCGGCGGCGCACGTCGCGGAGATTCGTCGGCGTCACGCGCTCGTCGCCGAACAGGATCTCACCGGTGTCGGATTCAAGCAGTCCGACGATGATTCGCAGGAGCGTCGATTTGCCGCATCCGCTGGGCCCCAAGAGGGCCGTCGTTTGCCCGCGCGTGAACGGAATAGACATCGGCGACAATGCCTGGGTGTCGCCGAATTTTTTACTGACATCGCGAAGTTCAAGCATCGAAGGTGGCGATCTGGTTGGAATAACGAGAGAATTTGGAGACGAGGGCTATTGGCAGGGCTCAATCATACGCTGCCCGGTCGCCATCTCGCCACCCTTGGCCTCTCCCTTGAAGCCCCGCCACGACGCCCATCAGGCGCGATTCCAATATTAACCTGTCTCAATGCGTGATGCGGTTTGATGCTCCGACCGGTGGATACTTGTGTAGCTTTGTCGAAGGGCCGGTTCGATGGGGCGACCTAGGCGTAGCGTTTAGTAGATAATGTCCCGAGGCATCACGCGGAGCGTGATGAGTACTTTGTCGGTACCCAACTCACTAACCCGACGTGTCAGCGAGGCTCTCTTCCCCTATTTCCCCTCGACCCGCGTCGCTTCTACCAGCGCCCCTTTCACCACCTTCACGGCCAGTGAATCCAGACTCAGTTGATACTCGGAGCCGCGCTCATTCTTGACGATGAGGTGTCCGTCGCGCAATTCGATCGAGCGAATGTAAATATCTTGCACGTCGCGCTCCAAATCAGGCAGAAATCGCACGACGTAAATCTGCCGCCGCCACAGCATTTCCTGGTGTGCGACGTCCCAGGCTTCCACGCAGCCCATCTGATCGTGGTTGACGCGATACTCGATTTCGCCAGCTTTTAGGGGAGCGACTTTTACTGGCGGAGACCGCTTGGCCAGCGCCTCTGTCGGCGCAAGCAATGCTAAGGTGACGAGGGAAAGGGCGAGCGGCAGCAAGGCTAATTTTGGCATGGAAGTGCTCCCGTGGTGTCAGGCGTGTGGCGATCAATGCAACTTGAGACGACCGACGAATGGAAATAGTTCCAGAACGCTGACAGTGCGATGCGAGTAACCGTCCAACAATCCTCGTTGGACCCGCAGGGCCGTTATCCTAACCCCAGCAATTCGCGGGCTTCTTCATAGCCGGGTGCGCGGCCGGAGGGCTTGTCCTGGGCGTCATAGCCATATTCGCTGGCCGTGACGCGAGCGAGCGCGATGAGCTGTCGCCAGCGGAAACTGGCGCGTGTGGTGGCGAACTCCTCGGTCACGGTGCGATAGTACTTCTCCGCATGCAATCGACCATCCTCGCTAATCGCATAATCGCGCAGGACTTGAAAGACGTTCGCCTGAGCGTGCTGACCGGCTTGATACTTGGCCACGACGGCGCACGCGGCGAGTTGGTTGTTGGCTTGAATGGCGGACTGGAGATCGTCTAGCAGCGCGCTTTTCTCGTCCGCCTTCACCGCCGCGAGTTGCTCCTGCCGTGGAAACGGCTCGCCTTCCAGCAGCATCTTCTGGCTACTCCCCCAACGCGCGCTTTGAGCGACATTCGCGGCCGCGAGCATCAGACCAGCAGCGCGATGCTCTGGCTCGCAAACGCGGGCGATATTGCGCCAGGCGTTGGTAGCGTCGGAAGCATGCACCCCCATCGAATCGCCATGCGTGCGACGACCGTAGTTGCCGGGGGCGTTCTCGACTTGTCGCAGCACGAGTTGATTGGCGGCCAGCGAAATGGCTTCGCCGATTTCCTCCGGCACAAAGCCCGCCGCCAGTGCGCTGGCCACAGCTTCGGCGGCTTGTTCGTCATCGCTCCGAAAGATGGTATTCGAGAGCCGCTCAAGTTCAACGTCATCGAGATGGCGCACACCCATGGCGAAGTCATGCAACTTGTATTGCTCGAGCAACTTCGGCACGATGTGCCGCTTGCGTTCGAGTTCTTTGGCTTGCTGCTCGTTGCGCGGCACCGCTTGCTGGGCACACTTGCGGACCGATTGCCGCAGCAGTGTGAGCGCATGTTCCTGTCCGGTGAATTCCAAGGCCGCCCAAGCGCGCCACGGCAACACCACCGTATGGACATCGTGGTTATCCTCGACACCCACCAGC
>JBGSHH010000153.1:0-4795 GCA_041752355.1 Pirellulaceae bacterium
CTGATGGTCACGGCGACATAGTACGTTCCGACTGGCAAATTGACCGCACCAATAAACGGATCCGCAGCATCGACCGTTCCTTGGGTGAGATCCGTATTGTTATTGCCATTAACGGAAACCGGACGATCATCCGCGATATTCGAGTCATTACCGGTCAGGATTAACCGGCCTGCCGCATCAAAGACCCAGAGGCGCAAATTACCTGCGGAGTTCTGCTTCCAGGTATCGATATCAAAGATCGTCGCAACATAATCGTTGCCGGCACCGGAATCCGCGCGGACCTCGAACCGATAGAGATCGATATCGGAACGATCGGCGCCCAGCAACGACAAGCCATCGGCCGTGCCGACTTTACCGAGCGCGCCGGCGATGCTGAGCGCGGCCCGATCGGTATTAAGCAAATTACCCAGCGCGACGGCGCCGGCTTGCGTATCATTCGCCAAATTTGTCTCGGCCGCTTCACCCAACAACGGCGAGTGTGTTGGACCACCGATCACTTCGATGCCGTTGGTGGCAAAGCTCATGTCCGCATAACGAACCGTCGAGCCAGGTTGCTCGTCGGTCTCACGCAAACGAATCTGCAGTTGATAGATACCTTCCGTCAAACCGCCATTGCTGCGCACCCGCACGTGATAGGTGTTGACCGTATTGCGCGGACCAGGGAGGACCACCCGCATGCCTGCGTCGCGGATGTTCGTGGTCCAATTATCCAGACCATTGAACGGCGGCGTCTTCTGCATCACAGTTCCAATGCCTTGCAAGCTGGCCAGGCCATTGGATTCGAAGTAAGAATCGTTCGAGCGCGCGAGTACGTTGCCGTCGGAGTCAATCAATTCCAACACAGTGTCGAGTGAAGCGGTAGTACGATCGATATCGAGCCAGACCTCTGTGCCGCTGGTCGCGATAAAGCTATAGACATCTACGTCGCTAGGAGAATTGATGAATCCGTGCACCTCGAAACCGAGTCGCAAGTTTTCATCACTGGCGAATTCGCCCGTCGCCAAAGTGCCGAGCAACTCGCCGGTGGATGGCGAAGAATTCGAACCCTGCAAGACCGGCTTGTATTGCACGAAGTCCACTGTCTTGTTGTCGGGATCGGTTCCGTCCGGCAAACGCACGTAAACCGTTGAATAGCCGAGCGAATCAACATCGCCATAGGCCCATTCGCCAGAAACCAAGTTACCTAGAAAGCCGTCGTTGGCCACGATCCCGGCCATCAACACTTGACCGGGCTTGGCTCCTAGCGAAGGGTTGAGGCCCGTGCTGGTTTGCAGGTAGTAGGTGTTCGTGCCGCTGGTGCTTAACTGCCAACGATAACCGGAATTTCGGATCGAAATCGGTGAACCGGTTTGCGTATCGCTTTGTTCCAATTCGCGCATGACCGCCACGTTGCGATCGCCGGCGTACTGATCGATACGAATGCTGCGCCAATCTCCAGCAGCACCGGTCGTTTGAGCGCCGTCGCCGTTCGTGTCCGTTTGCGGACGACCATCAGGTCGCGAACCAGCACCAACCCGATCATCACGCAGCGAAGTGAAGATCACCGGATGGCTTGGCTGACCAAGGATCGCCAGATTACCACCGATGCGATCGTTAATGTCCAAAGGACGACCGGTAGCAGTTAGCCCAGCGGCTTGCCCTAAGAGTTTGACGACCAAGCTAGCTGTGGTTGAACTTTGAATCCGCAGACCACCAAAGGTGTGGAAGTCGGGAACATAGATCGTTTCCCGCAACACGTGGACGATATCGGTGTCATCCCAGACGCTGTTGGTATCCAGCGTTTCACCGCGAATGTCCATGCCGTTGATTTGCGACGGCGTGGTCGTGAGTGTGGCTTCCGCGGCCAGCGTCGTATTGTTTTCCAAACGGTTGAGACGAATCAGCGGACCTTGATTATCGCCAAATTGCGAGTATTGATCGACCAATCCGGTGCTGCGTCCCCAATCCGCCACCGAGAAGTGACTGAGCGAATTGGCGTTGATGCTAATCGCCGGCACAGGCAGGCCATTGAGCGAACCGGTGTTGCGAATGATGTTGTTGACGATTACCGGTTGCGCACCGCGCACAAAGATCGCCGCTGACTCATTGAATCCGGCCCCAAACCGATCGATATTGCCCTGACCACCTTGACCATCGAGGTTGTACTCAAAAGTGCTATTGGCGACCCGCGCATCGGCATAATGGATTTCCAGCACGTTATAAGCGACAAATGTCCCGCCAATGCGTTGAATACCGCCGCCATAAGCGAAGACCGCGTGATCGAGACTGAGCGAACTCGTGGGACCGGCAAGAATGCCCGCCCAATCGCCACGTTGCGCAGGCGTTTGTGCGGCAATCGGTTCAATTTGATTGAATGTTCCACCCGCGCCATAACGATTGTCGCGAATCGATGTAAAGATAATCTCGCCGCCATTGCGACCTTCAGCGATGAGCTGCGCGCCAATGCCGGTTTCTATGCGGGCTCCGTCCATCTTGACGACGATATTCGGATCAATCACCAAACTGGCGTCCAGCCGGCCACGAATGCCGGTGGTGATATTGACATTGAGGGTACCGCCTGCGGTCGCGCCCGTGTCGATATATTGACCACCGACGGGGCTGATTTCCGCCACCAGTGTGTAGGTTCCTTCCGTAAGGTTCACGGTATCATAGGTCGCCCGATAGATGCGACGCGAACGGAACTGCCCACCAGCTGGCGAGAGGCCATTGATCGTGACGCTCCGCTGACTGCCGGTCAGTGTAATCGGCTGAGTGGCCACCGACGGAGGCGATTCCGTACCACTCTGGTCCACGTACGTCACGCGATAAACATACGTATTGTTCGGCGCGGTGTTGTTCAAAGTGCCGCCATTGCGCGGCATGAGCGTTACCAAATCGACTGTGGGTCGAACCAAGTCTTGCAAGCCGCCGCCCGAAGTTCCTTGGATCACCAAGTTTTCTTTCAAGACGTGGACGATGTCGTAATCGTCCCAACGGCCAGCCACCGTTTGTTCCGCAGTGGAGCCGCCAAACGGAGTCGCGATACGAACAAACAAACCGTTGATCGAATTGCCAACAATCGTGTTGCCGTAAATATCCGGACCGACGCGATCATAGTCGGATGTGAACGCCTGATTGAGCTGATATTCAGGCGAGTGGAAATTTGTTTCTTCAAAGCTATTCTGATCGGCCGACATGGCCGCACTACCGCTATTGGTAATGCGGTTAAAAGTTATCGTGGGGCGCGCCACGATCATATGAATCGGCGCAATCGGCTGATTCTGATTGTCGAACAACACCTGGCCGCCGCCGTAGCGGATATCGGCATGATTGACATAGTTCAGGAAAATGCCTTGACGCTCGTAGTCAAAGCGTTGATCGGCGCGATCCTTATCATTCTCGAAGATGATGCCGCCCCAATTGCCGCCCGAAGGAGGTGTGGTGGCGGGATTGGTATCGACACCAATCGTAGCGTCGTCATACGAAGTGAAATACGCGCTGAGCTGGGGCGTTCCCAAAACTTGCAGTGCGCCTTGGCTACGGTCGAGACTACTCCCCGATGAACCCACGGCGATACTTCCGGCGCGCAGCTTGAAGACCGCGCCTGCATCGATCATGACCGTCACGCCGCGCGGAACATCAAGCTCCACGCCATCCGGTAGCGGCGCACCCAAAGCCGTGCGTCCAATTTCGTAAGGCTTGGTATCAGCGATGGTGGCGAGGTTGTTGTCGGCACCGCCATTGCCAAGGATGCGCACGACCGAGCCAAATGGAGCCACTGCTAACGCGGTTTGAATGTTGTTGTAAGGCTGCGCCAAAGATCCGGTGCCACCGGCGACCGCAGCCTTATCCACAAACAAAGTCTGTGCGGGAGTTGCAACGCGGAACCAGAAGTTGTGCACGCCGCCCGGAACGCCGTCCAAATCGCCATCTAGCGCGACACCAGCGGTATCTGTGATCGTATCGGTGACTTGCGGACGGAAATCCAATCGCAGCTGATAGTTCCCCTGGCTCGTGCCGCCAATACCGGATTCCGCCACGGTGGGATCGAAACTCGTGTTGCCGGTGGAAGTCACCGCCACGTAGTAGGTGCCCGCACTCAAATCGAGCTTGACGAACGAATCCTCGCTGTAATAGTCGTCATTGCGCGCAATCATCTCGCGCACGCTCTTGCCATCGACGAATGTCTCGCGATAGATCGTGATGACGGTATCGAGCGAACTGGATTCGGGCAGGCGCTCGGCAAAGGTTTCCGCCGTGAAAGTTCCTTGGGCTTGCAACGAAAACCTGTAGATATCGATGTCCTTGCTGTCCGGACGGAACAGATATTGGCCGTGAATGATATCGTGTGCGCCGAGATATGTCGGCTCCGGCAAGTTGGTGAATTGCAAGGCAGGTTCGTCACCCATGACTCCCGTTGGAGGCAAGTCACCCGTGGTTCCCAAACCAAGCGCTTGTCCGACCAGGTTGAGCGAGGCTTCGAACCAGTTTTGTCCAAAATCGTAATTCCAGTCCAATTCAGAGGCGTCCATCACTGCCAATTGCAACAATGGGTCGTAAAGCGCGCGAGTACCATCGTTCGGAACGGAGATCCCACCCACAGTTGATAGATCGCCACGTGCGAAGGTAATGCCTTGATCGGCGCTTTCGACGAATTTCACACCCAGCGACTTCGACCACACATCCAAGGCGTCGCGAATACGTTGACGCTCCACCGTCGCACCCGGATTGGCGAGTTCATTGAGTTGATTGCCAATGTACGGCGACTGAAAGTTGTAGAAAATCGTGGTGATACCGTCGATATTGTCCGCACCAG
>JBGSHH010000154.1:0-2294 GCA_041752355.1 Pirellulaceae bacterium
GAGAGGGAGCAATTGCCTAACTACTCGCACTACGATAACTCTTCAACGCCTGCACAAATATCTTCCGTGATAGAAACAAGCAAGCAGCCGTCATGATTGGTGCCAGGATCGCGAGTTGGAGTGTTAGCGGATCATCGCCCCGCAACGGCTGGGCGAGGATTCGCGCGGGGACGTTGATCACCACCATCACCGGCAGAATGTACGTGAAGGCGATCCGCAGCGGCGTGCCATAGGGGCCGCTGTAAATCTCCATCGGATAGCGCGAGAAGTTGGTGATGTAAAACCAGAAGTCATAGAGCGATTGATTTCGTCCCAGCCAAATACTCGTTGCCGCCAGCGAAATCATCAGGCTATAGAGCATCGCCACACCGCAAGCAATGTACAGCGGATAAAGCAAAAACGTCCAGACGGTGAACGTCACATGCTCCCCTGCCCCGGTGTTGAGATGCCACACACTGTAGCCGAGCAGCAGCAGGCCGGAAAGCAAATTCGGCAGCGCCGACCATTCGATCCGCTGCAGCGAGACTAAGAACTGCGTATCGATTGGCTTGAGCAAGGCGAAGTCGAGTCGCCCCGTGCGGATGAGTTCGCTGAACTCCTCGCAGTTGTTCATGAACAGCAGTTCGACCAAAGCGTTGACAATCCACGTTGTCGCGAGAAAGACGAAAAACTCGTACCGTCCCCAACCGCTATCTTTGCCGATCATGGTGGCATGCTGAAACACCAGCAGGTAAAAGCCCAAGTTCATCGCGATCCACGACAGCGACGAAATGCATTCGATCACAAAGTTGGTGCGAAATGTCATATCACGCACCAGGCTATTCTTGGCGAACGTGAGGAAGACGCTGACGTAGGCGGTTTTCATAGTTAGTGCTCATCACGCTCCGCGTGATGCGATTGGTCGTTCTCTATCTCGGCTACTCGCTAGGCGTCGACGGGGAGGCTCAGGGTTGTGATCCGCGAGTAGCCACTGGTTGGTCGGTCAAACGGCATCACGCGGAGCGTGATGAATACATTGCGCTCATCACGCTCCGCGTGATGTCGTTGGTCGTTCTTTGTCTCGGCTACTCGCTAGGCGTCGACGAGGAGGCTCAGTGTTGTGGTCCATGAGTAGCCACAGGTTGGTTCGTCAAACGGCATCACGCGGAGCGTGATGAGTACTATCTATCCCCCATACCCACTATAGCGCACCAGGCCGCGATGATACAGCCAGCGAGACAGGGCGAAGAAGAACACGAGCCAAAACAGTTCCATTATCAGTCCGCGAATAAGATCCTCTGTGGAGAGCTTCTGCAGAAAAACAGCGGCCGGAAAATAGGCGAGGTATTGCAGCGGCGAGTAAACGACGATCGTTCGCCACGGCTCAGGCAACATATCGAGCGGGAACATATGCCCCGACAGGAAGAAGCTGAACAGCATATAAACGAACAGCAGCGAACTCACTTCCAAAAACCAAAATCCGATCAGACCCAGTGACACTTCCAAATAGAAGCCGAGCAAAAAGCCCATCACCAGCGATGCCAGAAACGCCAAGAACACGGGCCAGGGTGGCCAACCGGTATCGAAGAAATCGCGGCAGAGAAAGAAGACCAGCGCGAACGGTGCAATCGCGACCGAGTAATACGCCAGCTTGTGTGCCAGGCGCGTCGCCAGCAGGTAGTTGAGCATGTCGATCGGCTGGATGAGAAACTTTTTGATCTCGCCTTCGCGAATCTGTCGCGCCACACTCGACGCCAGTCCCGGCATGCTGGTGAACGCGCGGCCCACCATCGTCATCAAGAAGTACGCCACCATCTCGCGATAGCGATAGCCGAACAATGTCTCACTTGCTTGCGCGGTGAAGATAGCATGCCACAGAAAAATCTGCGTCACGATCGGCAGGAAACGCATCAGCGTCCCCAGCGCAAAGTCGCCGCGATACGTCAGCCGCTCTTCGAGGCTGATGCGCAGGATGGTGAACCAGGTTAAGGCGCGTGCATACATGGGAGGATAGGAACCTGAAGCGTCGGCGAGGAACACTAACCCGAAGCGTGAGCGAGGCCGCAGCAATACAAGTCCTCGCTGACGCTTCGGGTTAGTGTGAGACCGCTTCGACTTCTTCTGTTCGAATGTTGACTTGCGAAAAAACTTCCGCGATTACTTCTTCCAGCGGCGGATCTTCGACGGCGACATCGACCACGGGATAACGGGCCAGTATCTCCGGCAGGATCTTCGGCACCTGTTGGCGCAAGATCTTCAGCTTGCACTTGGGAGGCAGTATCTCGACCACTTGTCCATATTTGGCGAGTTCATCG
>JBGSHH010000155.1:0-6247 GCA_041752355.1 Pirellulaceae bacterium
GCACACCAACTACGAACAAGCGGCGCATATTCCGGTGCTGGTCGCCGCGCCGAATAGGAAATCCGGCGTCAAGACGAACGCGATGATCGAAACGGTCGATATCTATCCCACGCTTTGTGAACTGGCAGGCATTGCAGCGCCAGCGGGACTTGATGGCCAAAGCTTCGCGAAAGTTTTGAGCGATCCCAATGCCACCACGAAACAACACATCATTCATGTTTATCCACGCAACGCGCCCGGCAAAGGCCAGGTACTCGGCAGGGCCATTCGCACGGATCGCTATCGCCTGGTGGAGTGGAAGAAGATCGACGCCCCCTCGGATATTGCGGAGTACGAACTGTACGATTACGACGCCGATCCGTTGGAAACCAAGAATCTCGCGGCGCAGCAACCGGAAGTTGTCGCCAAGCTGCAAGCGCTACTTGCCAAGCATCCCGAGGCGAAGCCGCAAGTTTCGGCCAAAGCACAAACCAAACCTGACGCCAACAAACCTAAGACCGATCGCGGCGAGCTGTTCGACAAGAAGGACCAGGACCAGAACGGCGAACTGACACGTGAAGAATTTCTCGCCAACCAGCCTGATCCGGACGCCGCACCCCAGCGCTTCGTCCGGTTTGATGTCAATGGCGACGGCAAGCTCAGTCGCCAGGAATTTGTCACCTCGGGTGCAAAGCCATAGTAGGGTGTGTCGAGGTCGCAGGGATGACAGGTGCGTCTTCGCAAGCTGACCCACGCGGCGCGGCAGGGGGCGCAATTGGCAAAGTATCCAGCGACCGATGACGCACCAGTCAACTGGCTTGCTCGAGAGCACCCTACGCGAGCAAAGCAATTTGAATTACGGCAGAAACTCGATCGCATCGAGATTCATCAGCCCGCCTGCGCGTTGAGGGTTCGTGAAACGGATGAAGACGTCATGCCGTCCTTGGGTGGCAGGCAGGTCAACGGTTTTGTCGTACCATTTTTCCCACTGACCGTTGACTTCGATCGGCGTACTGACCAGCAACTCGCCATCAGGTTTATCGAGCCGAACTTCAATCGCCCCGCCTGCGCCTGCCGAACTTACATGCAGCTTCAATCGCTTGACGCGATCGAGCGTCAGTCCGTTGAACCGCAGGTAATGACCATGATCGATCGCGCCGATGAACTTGCCACCGCCTGCGGTACCGGAGCCCAAGATCTGCGGGCCATGCACTTCATCGGCGGTTTCCGCTTCGATCAAACGCGGACGGAGATACAGCACCGTCGACGCATTGAGTGGAGGAATATCGCCAGCACCCAGATCGGTGTAGTTCGCTTCCAGCTTGTAGTGTCCATGTTTGCCAGCGGACTCTTTTGCGACTGGAATTTCGCCGACGAAGCCAGGGAACACACGAGTCAGGCCGCTCGGCTGCAAACTATACACCCAAGTTACCATCTCACGCACTTCTTCCGGCGTGTGCTGCGAATGCGGAATCATGGGGATCTTGCCCCAGGCACCGGTGGAACCTTTCAAAACTCGTTGCACCGATGCCTCGAGCGCGTCATCCTTGCCGCGATACTTGTTGGCGATCTCGAGCAGCGGTGGCCCGACACGCTTTTGATCGACCGCGTGGCAATTGAAGCAATCGCTCCGCTTCATCATTAACATGCCTGCGGGGCCTTGCTCCTCAGTCGCGACTCCGCTTGCCCCCGGAATTGGGTCGGTCGAGAAAGTTACGTTCAAAGAGACCCGCGACACGGACTGCGAATCAATGTTCTTGAGGTCCTTCGCGTCCGCTTCGTCGAAATCGTTGGTGCCGTCCTCGGCGTCGTTCACAATCAAGCGAAATGGAATCGGCTGCTCGGGATCGAAGAAATCACCCACTTGCGGCGAGACGAAGCGAATCGCCGGCCGATCGTTGCCAACCAACACGGGCAAGGACGCCGCGTTCTGGCCACCATGATTGTCCGTCACCACCAGTTCCAAGTTGTAAACGCCGGGCTCCGCGAACGTGATGGTTGGATTTGCTTCGGTCGCGACGGTTTTGGGTTCCGCGTTGGGTTCATTGGCGCGCGTCACTCGCCAACGATATGCGAGCTTATCGCTTGCATCTTTGTCAAACGTCCCTTTGCTGGAAAGCGTCACTGCCAAGGGTTGCTTGCCGATGTTATTCTCGGCGGAGACCATCACCACCGGTGCGCGATTGCCGCTGATGTAATCAATTCGCACCAAACGCGCGTCTTGGTTCAGTCCCCACGACTCGCCGTATTCGATGACATACAGCGATCCTTCGGGACCAAACTCCATATCAATCGGGCGAACAAACTTCTGCTCTGGCATGAAGGGTTCGATGCGTTTGACGTTGTAATCCGCATCTAGATGGACCACTTTGATCCAATGCCGCGTCCATTCGTAAATGAACAACGCACCGTCGTAAGCCGCCGGAAACTTCGTCTCGGATTTCAGCGCCTCGGAGTAGTGATAGACCGGTCCCGCGCAGGCGGTGCGGCCCCCTTTGCCCAGTTCTGGAAACTCCGCCGAATCGCCATAGGGATAATAGATCAAGGCAGGTGTCGGCGGCGGCAAAACCTTGGCACCTGTGTTATTGGGTGATTCGTTCTTGGGGCCGCTGAGTTCGTATTTCTCACCAATTTTGCCGGTGGCGAAGTCCACGTCAAAATAAGCTTGATTGTTACCAATGAAGTACGGCCAGCCGAAATTGCCCGCCTTGCGTGCTTGATTGATCTCGTCGTAGCCGCGCGGACCACGCGGACCATCGCCGCCAGCATCGGGACCCACTACGCCCCAATAAACAAAGCCTGTTTTTTGATCGACGTTCATCCGCCACGGATTGCGACAGCCCATCACGTAGATCTCAGGCCGTCCTTTTGACCCATCGCGGGGAAAGAGGTTGCCGTCAGGAATTTCGTATGTTCCTTCAGGCGTCGGTTTGATTCGCAGGATCTTGCCGTTGTAGCTATTGGTATTGGAAGCTGACTTCTGGGCATCATAAGGCGCGCGATCGGGCCGTTCGTCGATCGGCGCGAAACCTTGCGAATCGCCGCCGGGATGCGTATTGTCGCCAGTGGCAATGAACAATTCGCCAGCAGGACCGAATTGCAGCGAACCGGCATGATGGCAGCATTCCTTGCGCTGCTCTTCATACTTTAGCAATAGCTTCTCAGATGCCAAATCCAGCTTGCCATCTTTCAATGTGAAGCGACTGATATGCTGCCCGGGATAGTCCGGAGGGGAATACTGTAAGTAGATCCAGTTGTTCTCGGGAAATTTCGGATCGAGCGCCAAGCCAATCAAGCCGTTCTCTTGCGCGGTGGTGATTTTCAATTCGCCCACGATGGAAACGGCGCGCGTCTTCGGATCGATACTCTTTAGTTGCCCTTCCAACTCGATGTAGTAGACCGTGCCGTCCGGGGCGACTGCCAGTTCCATTGGCTGCCGCAGGCCGGTGGCGAGCGGTGTCACTTCAAAGCGACTGGGATCGACAGGCGGGGCATCGGCAGCGAAAAGGGGAACGATTGGGACGTTGATAGCGCAGAGCATCAGCGCACACAAAGCGAAGTAGCGGGGCATGGCGTTTGGTGGCGGGAAGGGAGGGCGGGAAAGGTAAGATGGTCGCGGTGACCGAACCCTATTCTAGTCGCCGCTGGCCAAGTTTGCCTCGGCCAGGGTAAAAATGTCGGCGAGAAAATCATTCTTCGACGGCACGGACCCCAAACACAAAGGTTCCCACGGCGTCTTCGGTATTCTCAAAGACCCCATCGCAATCCACCAATTCAAAGCCATATTCGCCTGAGGCGGCAATGGGCACCACGACGGCGAATTCCGCGCTCAGATAGCCCTCTTCCTCGGGAATGGTGACGGCATCGTCGACATAGGTCAATTCTAACTTCTTACCGTCTTCACCCTTGGTCCAAGTAATCAGACCCAGCGTCTTGTTCCAAGCGGATGGGTCAATCTTCAGCCCGACCACGCACGCCAGTTGCACATCGCAAGGCAATTCTGCCGCAGGCAGAAAGACCGTATCGAGAACCTGATGCAGCACGCGCACCCCTTCGCTTTCGTCCACACTGCCACAGGCAACCAAATAACGTACGGTCGAAGCCATTTTTCACCAACAGGACAATGGAGTTGCCGAAGGGATTCCAGAACTGCGAATGCTCACAATAGACGCGAATCGTCGATGAGGCGATGGGGGAGATGCTGCTTTCGACGAAATCGCTGGGAAGAACCACGCTACAGAGGCCGCCCGACAGCGTAGGGGAGCGGATCGATATGCGGCGTTTGCCCTGTGACCAGTTCCGCCACCAATCGCCCCGTCCCCGGTGACATTGAAACCCCCAACATGCCGTGCCCAGCCGCCAGGAAGACATTTTCCAGCGCCGGAACGCGCCCAATAAAGGGCAGACTATCCGGTGTCATCGGTCGCCAGCCACACCACTTTTCCAATATCGGCTCGGGATGCGGTTCGCGGAGATAGAGGGCCGCTCCGTCGCGCAAGAGCTTTAGTCGATCGGGATTCAAACTACTATCGTAGCCGGCGAACTCCATTGTCGAACCAATGCGATAGGTACTCTGCAGCGGCGTAATCGCCACACGATGTTCTTCAAAGATCATCGAGTGTCGCGGGCAAATCGTCGGGCGCGGCATGGTCAGCGAATAGCCTTTCCCGGGCTCAATGGCGATCGGCGATTTGAGTAAACGTTGCAGTTTGGGGGTCCAAGCACCGGTGGCGACGACCACCTGATCCGCTTCGATGTCGCCTTGGCTGGTAATCAGCCGCCGCACAGAGTTGTTTTCGACGACCAGATCCCGCAATTCGCAATGCGCGCGTATCTCGACACGGAGCTGCTCGAGGACATGTCGCCAGGCGAGCATTAGCTTGTCCGGTCGCAAATGACCATCGGAAGTATAGTGCCAGGCACCGGCCACGCCAGGCTTGAGCGCTGGCTCGAGCTCGAGCAGCGCTTTCTCGTCGTAACGTCGCGCGCTGAGATTAAACTCACTGGTCAATAGCTGATCGGTATGAGCATAGTGCTGCATTGCGGCGGCGGTCCGAAACACGAACAACAAACCTAGCGGCTCCCATTCGACATCGGCCAGCGTGTCTTTTAGCAGACCGTCGTAGAGCGAGCGCGACGAATGCAGCAAGGCTTCAATCGCATGTCCCGATGACAGCATGTCGCGCTGGTTGCACTTGCGCGCAAACTGCCAGAACCAACGCCACATCGCTGGATCGAATCGCCAACGCACCTTCAGCGGCGAATTGCGCGCGAGCAGCGTTTTGAGAGTTCCCCACAGCGCACCGGGACTCGCCAATGGCAATACATGACTGGGACAAACATAACCGCAGTTACCATGGGAGCAACCGCGACCAAACTCGCCCTGATCGATGATCGTGACTTCACGACCCGCTTGACGAAGATAATACGCGCAAGCCGCGCCAATCACGCCACCGCCGACTACGACGATTCGCTCCGCGCCCTTGCTCATGACGTTAAGCCCCAGGCTAACGGATCATGCTCGTCAATCAACAGTTTCGCTTCGGCGGTGATATGCGCTTCGCCTGTGATGCTAGGCAAAACGTGGCTGTCGCTTATTCGATACGTCGCTTCAAAGACACTTCCCACGATACTTTCCTGCCGCCATACTTCACCGGGTCGTAATTTTCCATCAGCCGCCAAACAAGCGATTTTCGCGCTGGTGCCGGTGCCACAAGGAGAGCGATCATAAGCACCGCCAGGACAAAGTACGAAGTTACGACTATCGTTGCGCGGATCATGCGGCGATCCAAATAGTTCGACGTGATCGATCTCGGCGCCTTCCTCGCCGGTGATACCTGCCTGTGCGAGTGCTGCGCGAATCTGCTGGGTGACGTGCGTCAATCGCGCAACATTGGCGAGTTCCAATGTTTCCTGATGCTCGCGGACCAGAAAGAACCAATTACCACCCCAAGCAATATCGCCCGCAATTTCGCCAAGCCCTGCGACCTGTACTCTCACTGCCGCCGCTGTTCGATAGCTGGCCACATTCTCCAACGACACGCGATTGCGACCATCGTACTGTACCGCAATCCGTCCGACTGGCGTTTCGAGCATATGCTCACCGCGGGAGATGCGACCGAGATGTCCGAGCGTGACAACAACTCCAATGGTGCCATGGCCGCACATGCCAAGATAGCCGACATTGTTGAAGAAAATGACGCCAGTCACGCATGCGGGATCGGCCGGTGGACAAAGGAGCGCGCCGACCATCACATCCGAGCCGCGC
>JBGSHH010000156.1:0-6458 GCA_041752355.1 Pirellulaceae bacterium
TTTCGGCGTGGTGGGGACCGGCGCGGCAATTCTATTGGGACTGACCGGTTGGATTTTGTGGTCGCTCGTCGCCAGCACCCTCCGCAAGCGCAAACGTCGCGAAGCGAGGAGCCGGCTCCCCAGCGCTATGTCGCACGGAGAGCGGGAAGCGGAGATTCAAGAAAATCTCGACTTACTCGACAAGCTTCCCACCGACGACGAAACCCGCTCCCAGCTGACACCGTTGGCCGAACCGATCATCCTCAAGCAGGCGGCGCAGACGCTGGAGATCGTGGCGTTCGGCACCGTCAGCAGCGGCAAGTCGTCGTTGCTTAACGCCTTGGCGGGGCGCGAGATGTTCTCCACCGATATCAAAGGTGGCACCACGATTCGCCGCAATGAGATTCCTTGGCCTGGTTACGACAAGGTGCTGCTGATCGACACACCCGGTCTGGGCGAGATCGAAGGGGCGGAGCATGTCGCGATCGCCGCCTCCGCCGCCAAAGATGCCGATTTGATTCTGCTCGTGGTCGATGGCCCGTTACGCGATGACGAGTTTCGCTTACTCGAGCAACTTGCCGCCATGGAAAAGCGCTTGCTCGTTTGCCTCAACAAAGCCGACTGGTACGACGCGAACAATCGCGAGCGCTTGCTGTCGCAAATCGCCGAGCAATTGCATAAGTTCGTTCCCGAGCGCGATATCGTCGCGGTGCGCTCGCAGCCGGTCGTGCGGCAGCGCGTGCGCGTGCTATCCGATGGCCAGGAAGTCGAAGAGCCCGTGACGGTGCCGCCTGATATCGAGCCGCTCGCCAGTCGGATGCTCGACGTGCTCAAACGCGACGGCCGCGATCTGCTGATGGCCAACCTGCTGTTGCAATCGCGCGGCATGGTCGAGGAAGCGCGACAAAAAGTGAAGGCGGCGCTCGACAAGCGGGCGTGGCAAATTGTCGATCTCTACACGTTTGGTGCCGGTGGCGCGGCCGCGCTCAGTCCTTTTCCGCTTGTCGATCTGGCGGCCGGGTGCGCGATCTCGACGAAGATGGTCGTCGATTTGGCGCATGTCTACGGGCAAGACATGGACCTCAAGATCGCCATGAATCTGCTGGGGCAACTCGGCAAGAATTTGATTTCGATTCTCGGTGTGCACGCCGCCACGCCTGCGGTGGCATCGGCGGTTGGTTCACTGCTCAAGACGGTGCCCGGCATCGGCACGATCGCCGGCGGCGCGCTGCAAGGCATTGTGCAAGCGCTGGTGACGCGCTGGATTGGCGCGATTTTTGTCACCTATTTCCGCAACGAAATGCAAATGCCTGAAGGTGGTTTGGCTTCGCTCGCGCGGCGCGAGTGGCAGAAGCTCACCACCGCCGACGAGTTGCGCAAGCTCGTGACGATGGCCAAGCAACGGATGTTCAGCGGCAAGGATAAGTAATGACAGCGGTAGAGAACACCTCGCCCGATTCCCCTAAATCACTCGGTCGCCTGGCGCAGGACGAGCATTATCGCCGCGCGCTAGTGTCGGTTGATCAGACGCTGTCGAAGTTGCACAATTGTTCCAGCGAAGAACGCAAACGCCTCCAGAAAGACTTTGCCGATCTCACCACCATGGCGGATAAGCTCGAGACCGGGCGGATCGATATCGTGGTCTTCGGCGAAATCAGCACCGGCAAATCGGCGCTCATCAACGCGCTCATCGGTCGCGATGTGGCCGCCGTTGATGTGCGTGGCGGCTGGACGAAAGAAGTGTGGCAAGTGGCTTGGGATGGCTGCGGCTATGTCGTCCCCGGTTTCGCCGCCTCACAAGTGGTGCTCGTCGATACGCCGGGCCTCAATGAAGTCGGCGGGCAATCGCGGGCGGACATGGCGCGCGAAGCGGCGGCGCAAGCGGAGCTTATTCTGTTCGTCACCGATTCCGATCTGAACGAGACGGAATACTCTGCCCTGCAAGCGATCGCCGCCATCGACAAGCCGATCATCCTGGTGCTGAACAAGCTCGATATCTATTCGCCGGAGCAGCGGAGCCGACTGTTAGAAGTGCTTAAGGGAGAGCGCGTCGCCTCGCTCTTGCCGCCGAATCAGGTGGTAACCACTTCCGCCGATCCGCGCGAAGTCGAATACATGATCGAGTCGGCCAATGGTCAGGTTCGCAGCGAATGGCGCAAGCCGCAACCCAACGTTTCCGATCTCAAAGCGCTCATCTTGGAAGTGCTCGATCGCGAAGGGCTGGCGCTGATTGCGCTCAACGCCGCGATGTATGCCGCCGATAAATCCGACCGCATCGCCAGCCTGCGCATCGAACTGCGCGATCGCCGTGCCAACCAAACGATCGCCGGCTTCGCGGTCCTCAAAGCTGTCGCGGTAGCGCTCAATCCGTTTCCCGTGGCGGATATTTTTGGCGGCAGCGCGCTCGACATCAGCATGGTACTGACACTGGCGCACATCTATGGCTTGGAAATGTCTTGGATGCACGCCCGCAAGCTGGTCAATAGTATTGCGCATGCCGCCGGCTGGGTCTTGGCGGGTGAATTGGCGACGAGTGCGTTGTCGTCCTTGATGAAGGGTGCTACGCTAGGCATGAGCACCGCCATTAGCGCGATTCCGCAAGGATCCGCCGCCGGTTTTGGCAGTTACATTGTCGGCAAAGCGGCGAAGTACTATCTCGAACACGGTTCCTCCTGGGGTGGCGAAGCGCCGAAGTCGGTCGTGCATCGCATTCTGGAAACGACTGACAAGCAATCGGTGCTCGAACACTTGCGCGCCGAAATCAAACGCAAACTTTCTACCAATCCGCACGCGAAACCTTAATCTCATGCGCGTTATCGCCGTCGATCATCCCGAAGTTCCACCGTTCACCATGCCTGCGCGGTTCAAGACCGACGTCGCGTATTTCATGACCCCCGGCGGTGACGCAGGTGTGCCGAAGCTAGGAGCGAACGAATATTTCGTCCGCCGCGCGGACGCCTGCAAATGGCTCGATGAACTCGTCGTGGAAGTGATTTCGCCCTTGGCGGCCGAAGCGAAAGCCGAGCTCGAACTCACCGAAGAGCAAGAAGCCTGGCTCGGCTGGATGGTGGAACACGAGATTGAGCATGTACGATTGGAGTCGTAGCAAAGTACTCATCATGCTCCGCGTGATGTCGCTGGATGTCGTTGGAAAATCATACGGCATCACACGGAGCGTGATGAGTTCAATCCTCGCCACACGCTAACCTATGCAAGCCACCCGTCTCAGATCCGGCGATCACGATTGCACAGTCACGGTGGGCGAGCGAATGCGGCCGTATCTCGTGCATGTGCCGCAACGCGCGCAATCGCAGGCGAAGCTGCCTGTGGTACTGCTCTTTCACGGCGGCGGTTCCAATCCGCGACAGATGATCGACTTCACCGGCATGAACGACTGTGCCGACAAGCACGGCTTCGTCGTGGTTTATCCGGCCGGCACAGGCATCATCGAAGCCGCACTCACCTTCAACGCCGGCAACTGTTGTGGCCGCGCGTTGCGTGAGCAAGTCGATGAGCTTGCTTTCGTCACGGCGATCTTGGATCAACTCCCCCAGCAAGTTTCCGTCGATCCCCAACGCATCTACGCCACCGGCATGTCCAATGGCGCAATGATGGCCTATCTCGTTGCCGACAAGCTGAGCGAGCGGATCGCCGCGATCGCGCCGGTGGGAGGTCCGATGGGATTCGCCACTTGCTCACCAAAGCAGCCCGTACCGGTCCTGCATTTTCATGGTCGCGACGATGAATTCGCTCCCTACAACGGCGGCATCGGTCGACGCAGCATCTCCAAGACGAACTTCTTTTCGGTGGCGCATTCCATCGACGCCTGGGTGCAAGCGAATGGTTGCGAGGCGTCGCCAATGACGCTGGAGTTGCCAGTCACAGTGGATGACGGCACGCGCGTGACGGTGCATACGTACAAGGGTGGTCGCGATGGAAGCGAAGTGCAACTCTATGAAATCCACGGCGCTGGGCATACCTGGCCGGGCCATGAGAGTCGCTTCAAAGCCCTCGGCAAGAGTACGAAGAACATCGATGCCAACGAAGTGATGTGGGCGTTCTTTGCGAGGTTTGCGAGATAGTACTCGGCACGCGCCGCGTGATGTTCTATCTTGGGTGCTACACGCGTGCCGGTCGAGTGTTGGGGAACTTCACGCGGAGCGTGAAGAGTACATAGCAAGAAATAAAAAAGCCTTGTAGACGTCGCTCCGTCGTCATCTACAAGGCTCTATCCTGAAACGGAACGACCGAAATCGTCCCGCCCTCCCGGTTTGTTGCTAAAATAACTATCGGACGAGCGGCGCGGCCGACTCCAGCCGATTTGCGCGATTTTTCCTGGGTTGCCGTAACTGCCTGACGGGCCTGAAATTCCCTCTCTCCCATCGACTTTGTGCCTGAATTCGCCGACGTATTCGTACACGATTCCTACCTGCTGATTTCGCCGTCAGGTGTTGGCGCCCTCAGCGTTGGCCTGGGACTGGCGATACTTATCGGATTGGCGCTGGTGCGGAGGCGTTTAGCAGGCAGCACACTCTTGGGGCCGTGGTGTTGGATGGTGATCGCCGTATTAGCCATCTGCGGCACTGAACTCTGGCTCGCCTTGAGTCATCCCTCTGCGCCTATCGCTGACGCTTGGCGATTTGTGGCCGCGACGAGCATCTTCTGCCCCCTGATGTCGCTGCTGGGTGCCAAACGTCCGCAAGATCAAGCCTGGCATTTTATCGTGCTCACGCTGTGGGGCATGCTCGCTTTGCCCGCAGCCGAGGCGCTATTACTTAGGCCCGGGCAACCACTCGCGATCATCGACTTTCGCGCCTGGTTTTTGTTGGCACTGATTGGCCTGGGACTCTTGGTGATGTTGCCCACGAGACGTTGGTGGGCGACACTCTTGATGGCTGGCGGGGAAGCAGTCTTCTTTTGGGCATACTTGCCTGGCGTCCATAGCGAGTCTTCGCCTTGGCACGTGGTCGGCGGGTTGCTGTTGTTCGCGTTGGCATTGCTGGTCACGTTGCGACAACTCCCTCGACAAACTCGCGGTTTTGATCGTCTCTGGCTCGACTTTCGCGATGCCTTTGGCTCGCTCTGGGGGGCCCGAGTATTGGAACGGGTGAATGCCACCGCTGTCATGTACGATTGGTCAATTCGTCTGGGCTGGAACGGCTTTCACCATGTCGATGACCCAATGGCACAAGCGGAAATCCCAGCGGAGATTGCTGCGGATTTGAAGCAAACCCTAGTGAATCTGATGCGACGCTTTGTATCGCAGACGTGGATTGATGACCGCTTGTAGCGCAGGGTAGGCACGATTGCCTGCCGCCTTAAGGTTCCGCTCGACTCGCAGGACCATTCACGGAATTGGACAACCATCCAATGGTTGGTATACTACCGTTGCACACGTCGAACCGCGGCGCGGTAACACCGCGATCGACAGGATCGCCCGCACGGATAATTCTCTCGACTCCAACAACGGAGTTGACCACCTTAAGGGAGGCTGGTAGGAATGGCCACGGCGATGAATCAGGACTGCGTAACGCAAATCGGTGACATGGCAGGCCTCGTCTGGAAAACCCTGGACGAGAATGGCCCGCTTTCTTTGGCGAAATTGGTCAAACATATCGACGCCCCGCGCGACACGATCATGCAAGCGCTCGGTTGGCTAGCGAGGGAAGACAAGTTGACGATCGATGAGACAAGTCGCGGCAAGATTGTTTCGTTGCGACATTTCGATTAGCTGTTTGTCACTACTTCCCACTCGTCCTGCCACCATGCAATGGCGGATAACGATACTTCACTTCCAGCGATAGCAGATTCATCGTGGTGACGTAGAGCCTGCCGGCGTGATAGCCCCAGCGATCCGGCTCCGGGAAGACGGGATCCCAACTGCCTGCTTGCTCGCCAGTTTGGACCTGCGTCTTGAGCAACATCGGATGCATTTCGCCGAGCCAGCGCTCGCTATACTCGCCACCCATGTGATGCATCACGAGGGTCGTGTAGTACCAGTAATAGGTATCGCGCTGCGCCTTGGCGATGTTGCGTTCATCGAGTGTCACCGTACCGACACGGGGCGGATTTTGCAGGAGGAAATCCGCACCTCGCTGCATCGACGCACTGTTCTTGTCGGCACCCAAATAGAGTTGCATCAAGAGCCCCACGGCAGTCATCGTCTTGCTGGTAATGCGACCGTGACGGCGTTCGATCTTGTCTTCGGGCGCGTAAGGATCATAGCGGTAGAGATGTTCCTTGCCGGGTCCGCCATCGCTGACGTTGACCCACTTGCGAATGCCAGCGTAGGTATCCGCTGGGACGTCCAAGTTGGCTAATTCGCCGGAGTACAAGGCGACCGTCATCCAACCAGTCACGGAAGTGTCGCTCAACTCGCGGGGGCGATAACGCCAGCCGCCAAGTTCCTTATTTTGCGAAGCGACGATAAAGTCGAGCGCCTTCTGCGCCGGTTCACGCAGCGCGGGATCGCCTGTCAT
>JBGSHH010000157.1:0-23632 GCA_041752355.1 Pirellulaceae bacterium
TTTCGCGAGTTCGATTGGCTCGCCATCGATAAGCAAGTAATCGCCATCGACAATGATCGCGTCTTGCACCAAGCGATCCGCGCGCACGGCAGCTAAGCCTGCGTGCCAAATGGCGAGCAAATCTTCGCGCAATTGCGTGGGCGAACGGGGCATAGTGCGGATGGGGTGAGAGGGACGGAATGGAGCATTCTAAGCGCAATCGCTGTCCGTCACCAAGTTCCCGCGGCGAGGGTCGCTAGTTTTCGCTACACTGGAGCGTTCGCCCTCCTTTTTTTAAATCGATTTTTCCGAAGTCGACCAATGCTCGCCCGTCTTGCCAATCGCCTGGTCTTATGTCCCAGCCGGAATCCGTTACCGCTGCAAGAGAAGAGCGCGCGACGTTTTCCGCTTGGGGACGGCGAATTGGAAATCGTGACGATGCGGCCCGAGGTAACGCGCGAGCCGCAAGCGTTCGTGCTCAAATTTGGTGGTGCCGGCGGTCGCGCCGAACGCGCCGGGTTGCATCCAGCGGAGATTTGGCCGCACCTTAACGCTGAAGTGTGGGCGGTGAATTATCCTGGCTATGGGAATAGCAGCGGCCAGGCGAGCTTGCCCGCGCTCGTTGCGGCGGCGCAAGTGTCGTATGAACAGCTCGTCGAAATAGCGGCCGGGAGACCGATCATCGTGACCGGCAATAGCATTGGCTGTACGTGCGCGCTCTACCTGGCAGCGCGGGTGGAGATTGGGGGGCTATTGTTGCGCAATCCACCGCCCCTCAAACAGCTGATCGTGGGACGCTTTGGTTGGTGGAATTTGTGGCTGGGCGCGGGACTAATCGCCTGTCAGGTGCCGCGCGAACTCGATAGCCTGCGCAACGCGGCCCAGGCGAGTGCACCAGCAGTATTCCTCACCTCGGGGCAGGATCGGGTCGTGCCGCCGAAGTTTCAAGAGCGCATCTTCTCCGCCTACGCCGGCCCGAAGCAACGACTGATCGATCCCTCGGCGGATCATGCCACGCCGCTGTCGCCCCAACTCGAAGAACCCTACCGCACCGCTCTCGATTGGCTGGTGGGGCAAGTGGGGGGCCAGACAATCGCCTGACATCGCCCGCCTCGTATGACAAAGTCCCATAAAAATATTTGCATGGGTTCGAGATGGCGCTTAGAATCCGCGCTGTACGATTCCTCTCGTCGGAGACTGGTGATGCTACGAATTAAATGGATGGTCGCGCTGCTGTTGGTGTTAGGCGTGGAAACGGCGCGTGGGGACGACGAGCCGCTGTTTCCGAACGATATCAACGTTCAAGTGCCGCATATTTCGACCGATAGTTCCGTCAAGCTCGACTACGACATTGTCTACGTTCGCGCCCAGCGCGATGGCGACACGATTCACAAGCGCTATTACACCGACATCGCCACGCCGGTCACGTTACATCCCGATGCCGACCTGATGCTGCTGCACGCCGATGGCAAGGAGGAAGTCCTCGTCGCTGGTGGCAAGGATGGAGCGATTACCGATCCAGTCGTCTCGTTCGACGGGCAGTGGGTGTATTACACGCACATCCCCTCGCTGAAGAATTCCGGTCCCTGGCAACCACCGGCCGGCGCGGACATTTTCAAGATCCACGTCAAGACGCGGCGCATCGTGCGGTTGACCAACCAAGTATTCACGCCCAATACGGGCGCGGCCGATTGGGCCAAGACACCGCAAAGCCCAAGCACCGATCAAGAACGCCACAAGACGCATCTTTCCTATGGCGTGCTTAACTTTGGTGCCTATCCGCTCCCCGGCGGCAAGATCGTTTACACCAGCAATCGCAACGCCTTTCGCCCTGCCAAAGGCTATCCGCAAATCGCTTTGCAGTTGTTTGTGATGGACGATCGCGACGAATCGATCGCCGGCGACGATCAAGGGGAGAACGTCGAGCAGATCGGACACTTGAATCTCGCCGGCGCGCTGCATCCGGTGGTGCTGACTGATGGACGCATCATCTTTTCGTCGCTGGAATCACAAGGCGTGCGCGGCGACATCTTATGGGGTATTTGGAGCATCCATCCCGATGGGAGCAATTGGGGACCGGTGATGAGCGCCTTCGATCCCGGCGGCGCGCCCAACGCCTTTCACTTTCAAACGCAACTTAGCAATGGCTCGATCGTCATCGAAGAATACTACAATCAGAACAACAGCGGCTTTGGCACTTACTACAAGCTGCCGCCCGCCAAGAATGATGGCTATCCGCTCTTCGCTCCGGCGTATATGAACGACGCCAAGCAGCCACCGATTCGCTTTGGACGGCACTACAACGGCAAAGGGGACTGGTACAAAATGCCGTTCATGCCGGTCGATGCGGTGACGCTCACTCCCTTCACGCATTCGCACGATGGCCCGGCAAACAACAGTGTCTTGAATGATAAGAATTCGCCGCGCGTCGGCAAATTCACGCATCCCAGCGGCGCGCCGGATAATCACCTGCTTACGATTTATTCACCTGGTCCGACGAATCATCAGTACACGTTTCTGCCGCAAATCGATGGCGGGATCTATCTCATCAAGAACGGTGATGTGATCGAAGAACCAGCGCAAATGCTGATGATTAAGAACGATCCGCGTTACAACGAAAGCTGGCCCCGCGCGCTGGTCCCTTACGAGCGAATCTACGGCATCAAGGAACCCAAGACCCTGCCACGCGTCGCCAACGATGGTCAGAAATCCCCCCACTTGCCAGCAGGAACGCCGTTTGGACTCGTGGGCACTTCCAGCATGTACAAGCGCGAGAGTTATCCCAATGGTGTGGTGCCGCCGGGCAAAGTGACCGCAACCTATGCCGGTGGTAACGATCCCTGGAAGGGACTCGACGCCTTTACGAGTCACGGCAACGGAATGCCGCTTAACTGGCATAACCAAGGGGGCGATGCAGGCCTCTATGAGAACAGCGATATCCACGCTATTCGCATTTTGGCGATGGAGCCGACAACGGATCGCAATCGAGGTGATCGCGCAGGAAGATTGTTCGTCAGTCATGTGAACGAACGCCTGCGCATTCTGGGCGAGATTCCAATCCGCAAATTCACAGGCGAGAACCAACCGCTCGATCCCGATGGTAATCCCGACACCAGCTTCCTCGCCAAGATTCCGGCCGATGTCGCCTACACGTTTCAAACGATCGACAAGCGGGGCATGGTCTTGAACATGTCGCAAACCTGGCATCAACTTCGCCCTGGCGAGATTCGCAACGACTGCGGCGGTTGCCATGCGCACAGTCAAAAGCCGACACACTTCGCGCTCACGGCCGCAGCTAAGTCCGACTACAAAGTCTGGGATTTAACCACCCAAACGCCATTGTTGACGACCAAAGCGCACGACGACTCGAAACAGAAATGGGATGCCGAAGAAAGCACTGGTCTTAAGCATGAGAAGCTTGCGCCATCGGTGGAGTACTTCCGCGACGTGCAACCGATTCTCGCGCGCAGTTGCGTCGCTTGTCATACGAAAAAATCGGATCAGCCCGCTGGCAATCTTATCCTCGATGCCGACGACGAGCTCATTCCGGTCGAACAAAGCAGCATTCAGCTCCCTGGCACTTACGCCCGCCTGGCGAAAGACGAACGAGCCAAGTGGGGCCACAAGCCGATCGGCTATGACAGTTGGGGCTATCCCAATGCCTCACGTTACATTCGCATGTTGCAATCGCGCCGCAGCCTGTTGGTATGGAAGATTCATGGCGAGCGCCTGGACGGCTTCACCAACGACGATCATCCCTCCGAGCGCAAGCCAGGCGAAGGCGTGCTGATACAAAAGGGCGAGGAGGTTTCGCTCGAAAAGAACCGCGCGCGTTGGGATCTCGATTTTGTTGGCAGCGTGATGCCTCCTCCCGATGCGGTGCAGCAAGGCAAGGTGGAGCCGCTCAGCGACGAAGATCGCCTGACCATCGTCCGCTGGATCGATTTGGGTTGCCCGTTGGATTTGGATTATAATCCCGCGCGACCCAAACGGCTGGGATACGGTTATGCTGGCGACGATCAACGTCCCACGCTGACCTTGACCTATCCGCAACCCAATCACAATGACAAGCTCGACAAGATCGTCATCGGTATGCACGATTACGGCACCGGCTTGTGGGAGCAAACTTTCAAAGTCACTGCGGATTTTGAGGTCAACGGCCTCAAGGCTGGCGAGAATCTGGCGCCGAAGTTTAAGTCATCCAGCAGCGGCGTCTGGGAACTCACGCTCGACAAGCCGCTGACCAAGCTGGAGAGCGGCCTGCTGAAAGTGACCATCTATGACGGCCAAGGGAATAAATCGGAGATTCGTCGCCGCTTTTCCATTGGGAAATAGCTGGCCAGCGTTGCTGCTACTTATTCACCGGATCATCGTCGTACTGAAAACGCACGCTGCGCGTATCTTGCTCGCGACCGGTGCGTTGGGCGAGCATGTCGTAGAGTTCCGGGCGTCGCGCTTTGATCCATCGCACGCCGGTACAGCGCTCCCGCAGCGCTAGATCGAGATCGGCGATCACCATGTCATCGCCCGCCTTGTCGGTCTCGGCCAACGTGCGTCCGTAGCAATCGAGAATCATGGCGTTGCCTGTGCGAACTTCGTTATCGTCGGGGCCAATGCCATTGGCAAACAGCAGAAACATCCCATTATCATGCGCACGCGCAGGCAGCCAGCGCATGAGCCAGCCACGCCCTTTATCACCACGAATCTCGGCAGCGATGGCGGACGGATCGACGTCGCGGCGATCCCAAACTTCGCGATCGATCACGCCCATCGCGTAGGGACTTCCTGATTTGCAACCCCCGGTTTGATGTGGCGCGAGCAACACTTCTGCTCCCAAAAGCGCCGTCGCACGGGCGTTCTCGACGAGATTGTTGTCGTAGCAAATCAGCACGCCTATCCGCACACCAAGAGGCGTGTCGAACACGGTGTATTCGTTGCCAGGCGACAGATGCGGACTGACAAATACGTGCAACTTCCGATGCCGCGCCAGGCGACCATCTGGCATCGCCACGACATAGGTGTTGTACATGCGATCGTCGGCATCGCGCTCGACCAGTCCTGCGCCGATTATCATACGATACTGTTTCGAAAGTTCCAGCAATCGCCGTGAGGACGGACCTTCGCCTACAGGCTCGGATAATTCCAGCATTTGGTCGCGCGACAAATGTCGCAAATGCCAATAGCCGGAAATGCAGCACTCGCTAAAAGCGATCAGCTCCACTCCTTGCTCGGCGGCGCTGGCGACGAACCGGCCAATCGTGTGCAGGTTTTGTGACTTATCGCCAGACGCATGTTGAAACTGCACCGACGCCGCGCGCAACAAAGCCATGCTTACTTTCCTTCAATCGCATCGAGTGCGAACGCGGCTGCGTCGCGGACCACTTCCGAATCGTCTTTTTCCTGCAAACGTTTGAGCTCCGCGACCGCGCCCTGAGCGTGTTTGCCGCACTGACCCAAGGTATAGACGACCGCCGCGCGCACTTGCGGCGACTTATCGCCCAGCGCCTTCTGCAACGCTGGCACCGCTTCAGCGCCACGCTCGGCAAGCGCCCAAGCAGCCGTGTCCCGCTCTTTTTCATCGCCGAGTTTGGCAATGAGTTGGTCGGTCGTGACTTCCTTCAGCAGCGTTAGTTGCGGATTCTCCGGCGGCGTGTAAACCTGCGGTGGACTGGGCGGGTTGGCTTCTGGCTGTGGCACTTCTGTAATGATTTTGGTCTTCCGAGGGCGCTGGGCATCTTTCGGCGATCCGCCACAACCAAGCAGCGTGAGTAGTGCAGCGGCGGTGAAGAGTGTACGAATCATGGGAGGGCACTTTCCGATATGGGTAGGCTTTAAGCCTGCCAAGCAAAACGCAGGCGAAAAGCCGACGCCACGAGCCTACTTGGCAACGTATCCTTTCGACGCTTGGGGAGCAACTATGGTTCCCATTTGAGCCAGAGTATCACTTCTGGAATTGTCCGCGTCGCGATCATTCGCCCGCACTCGCACTTTTATTCTGCAAATCGACCGCGCGCCACAGGTACCAACTGGCGACGCTGCGATAGGGTCGCCAGCACTCGGCATGTTCACTGATCAGCTTCGGCGGCGGCAACTCGTCACCCCCATAGGTTAGTTGAAAGCCCTTGCGCACCCCCAAATCGCCCACAGGCAAGACATCGGCGCGGCCGAGCCTGAAGATGAGCAGCATCTCCACCGTCCAAGGACCGATCCCACGCACCGCAGTCAATCGCTCCATGATCTCTGCGTCCGCTAGTTTGCGAATTTTGGCCAGGGGCGGCACGACGCCTTCGATTGTTTTCTGTGAGAGGTCTTTGATCGCCAGCAGCTTGTTGCGCGATAGTCCCGCTCCGCGAAGCGTTTCGTCCGGCGTTTCGATAACTTGTTCTGGCGTCGCGCGGTGCCCTTTGGGATAAATCGCCAAGACGCGGGAAAGTATCGTCCCCGCCGCTTTGCCGGAGAGTTGTTGATAGACAATCGCCCGAAACAGCGCGTGGTAAACACTGTGCAGCTTCTCAGGCTGCATCGTGAACGGCCCCGCTTTGCGCATCAGCCTGGCGAGCTTTTTATCGGACTTCGCCAAGGCGGCGATAGCTTCGTCGGGATCGTAGGTGAGGGACATGGCGTATTTGGTTGGAGTTTAGCGACGTTGGGGCGGGAGACTAGTTTCACGCCAAGCATTTTTCATCGATATCACCCGCAACTTTCACGATAGCGTCTCGCCTGGGCGTGGCAATCGCGGATGCGAGTTTCGAGTTCGTCGATGAGCGCGGCATCGTCGAGAGCGGCAACTTGCTCGGTAGTAAGCGTCTCGCCCACGACGAGCACGATCTGCGAAATGCTCGGCAGTCTTTGCGTGCGGGGCCAGGCTTGATACGCGCCATCGATGCCAACTGGCACCAGCGGTACCTTGGTCCGACGTGCCAGCGTGATGAAGCCCGACTTGAGCGCCGCGACTTCGCCATCGCGGGTCCGCGTCCCTTCGGGAAAGATCAGCACCTGCTCACCGCGCTTGAGTCGCTTCATCGTTTCCCGAAGTCCCGCCAGACCGGGTCCATCGCGGTCGATCGGAATCGCATCGAGAAACTCGATCAGTTGCTTCAAGACAGGCACATCGAATAGGTTTTTTCTGGCGAGATAGTTCAATCGCACATCCAGCGCCAGGCCGACCAGGACGGGATCAAAGAAGCTCTGATGATTCGCGCACACGAGCGCTGCACCGTAGCGCGGCGCGTTGTCGCGATCGAAGACGCGAACACCAAATCCCAAGACACCCACCAAGCGACACAGCGTATGTATTGCATCGTAGCCCAGGCGTTTCGAAAGAGGACGCGACATGTATCCGGCCGCCGAAAGTAATGCGCGAGTATCGAATCAAGTAGCGGAGGAGCAACGAGTTCCGCCAGAGGTCTGACTGCTATGCACGATCTGCTCCAGTCGATCGACGACCTGCTCCGCCGAGAGGCCATCGGTCACTAGCTCGACCATCTCGGCGGTTTGAATCAAACGTCCCACGGCACGAGTGGTGTCGCGGCGATCTCGCTCGTTCTGCGCCGCGAGAATGTCATCATAAGCCGCTGGTACGCCGCGCGCTGCCAAATCTTGCACCCGTCGCCGAGCGCGTTCCGCCGCTGAAGCGGTCAGATAGATCTTGCACTCGGCATGAGGAAACGCCACCGTGCCTTGATCGCGTCCTTCGGTCACGGTATCCCGTTCGCTCGCCAGGCGGCGCTGCAAATCGACCAGCAGGCCGCGAATGGTGGGATTATCGGCGACGTAATGAATGGCGGCGGTCACTTCCGGCGCGCGAATCGCCTGGGTGATGTCGACCCCGTTGACGGTGATGGTGTCGTCGGTGAGTTCGATTTGCGTGGCCTGCGCGACGGCTTCGAGTTCCTCGCGATCTTGCCAATCGACTTGCCGCTCGAGCGCCGCCCAAGCAACGGCGCGATACATGGCTCCGGTATCGAGAAACCGAAATCCTAGACGTCGCGCCAGTTCGCGCGACACGCTACTTTTACCGGCCCCCGCTGGGCCATCGATCGTGACAATCATGCAGTTCAGTTAAATCCGCTTGTTTGAAGGAATACGAGCCAGTATGTCCGTTGACGGCAGTCTAAGTTTACCATTCCCCTTCCACCATGACCCACTCGCTAGCGGAGAGGTCCAGTTGCACGCGACCTTGATCGATGTTGGCGTCGCCGAGAACTTCGCCATGCAAATTGCACAACCGAGCTTTCGTGACGGGTCGGAAACTGCTGATGTTCACTTGCCCTGGGCGACCGGCGATTTCCACCAACCGCGCGCGATATCCTTTCACACGCCCTTCGACAACCAGTGGCTCCCAGTGCGTTGCTTGCACATTCTTGGCGTCCAGATGAAACAGCCAACCGCTGCTGGCCGGTGTTGGTGGCGGCGACTTGCGGGCCATCACCGTGGACGGCGTTAGCAGGCTAAGCGCGTCGTGTTGGGGCTGTGCCAGTTCGATGCCGATGCCGACTGTGAACTTGCGGGCTGTCTCCCCTTTGACGATCAGCGGGGTATCGAGAATGCGATATTCCTGCCGCCGATGGTACGGCAACCCGCCCGTGAGGATCGTGGTGCGCGTTTTGGCATCGGAGATTTCAATGTAGTGGGGCGATTCAAAGCGTTTGGCTTCGGTCACGTAGCGCGTTTCATTGACGCCGCGCGCTAACTCGGCCGCTTCATCGTTCCACGCCCAGCGCACACAATAGTACGAATTCCATGGATCGGAACGAAGTTCTTCGATCGGATCGAGTTCGATCTCGACCTTCAACACGCGACTACCGCGCCACACTCGATAGCGCTGCGTAAAATTCGCCAAAACTTTGCCCTTACGATCGAGCAGTCGCCCCTGGCTGGTGATTTCGCCATAGGCAGTGCTGGCAGCGGTGACTTCAACCTTATCCGCCGCCATCACGGAATAAACGGCGCCGTCTTCATTGTCGTCGGAGCGTTCTTCCGTTTGCGAACGATGGGCCAACTGCTGCGACATTCGATTCCCGCGGGCGTTGTATTCGTGAATCGATTGCAACGTGCCGGTGACAGGATTGATGGTGGCTTCAAAGTATTCGTTGCGCAATGCATTCCCTTCCGCCAGCATGATTTCCTTCTTGGCGGGCTTAACCGCAGTGCTATTCTCGGCCGCCGAGATCCAAGCGAATCCCAATGGCGGCACATCGACGACGACTTGTTTCTGGTTCCCTTGTTCGGCGGCGGCATAGATTGGTCGCCCTACCGCTGGCAAGCCAGGGAGATCAGGTATTTGGACCCCGATGCGGCGCACGAAACTACATGGATTGACGACCAGATAGCCCTGTTGCACGCCGGTCTTGGCCGTCGGAATCACGCTGGCGAAGCGCTCGAGCGATTTCGTCAGACCACTCGCCAGCGCCGACGTGACTGCTGCGTTCTCCGGCAGTTCGAGTCCCGAATCAATCGCCAGGGAGAGTTCGTCGGTATTGGCGAGTTTGCCGACATCGCCACTTACGAGTGTGGCGAGTGTCTCCAAAGCTTGTTGCGCGCTGAGCGACGCGCGACGCTGCCAATAACGAACGCAATTGGAGATCGGGTCGGGCGTGCGACGAATCACCGCTTGCTTAAGATAGGGGGAACGATATTGACCTGCGTCGTAGCGATCGAGTTGGGTCGGCGTGTCGGTGGTTTGAAAATAGGCTTCGATGCCGACGAATTTACCTAGTGCCGGACAGTAACTGGCAATCCGCCGCAAGTCTTGATACCACGGACTCGATTGACCAGGCCAATGCGCCAAGCAGAGCGTGGCGACGTGATCGCGATCCATCGATTCGCCCATCTTCACCGCCAGATTGAGAAATGTTTCCGCCTTGGTGGCGTCTTGGGGTGGGCGGGCGATTGCTTCGATCGATGCGCCGTCCGGTCCCTCCCAGCGAGTCTTGAATTGCGTCCCTTCCGGTACGCGGCCATCTTCAAACGGCACATGCAGCGCCCCCAGAAAACCGAGCTTGTTCAATAGCTGCGGCAAGACAGGCGAGAGGCCGAAGCGAAAGCGACCAAAGACCACCGGCGCGGCGTTCAGGTGCTGTTGATAGGTCGCGCGGCCGCGCACGAGATCATCGCGCAACGTTTCGCGCGAGACGAGCGTTGTGAGACCTTCGTGATAGTGGCCACCAATCAGGCTGGCGCGGTTCTCGGTCAAGGCTTTTTTGAGTTCGGCGAGCGTGGCGGGTTCTTTGCTCGCCATAACCTCGAGTGTCTCGCCGGACAATAAAAGGTTCGCCACGTGGGGCAGGCTGCCAGTCGGTTGTGTGTCGTCGTCCGCGTTCTTCTCGGCAGGCTGGCAGACAACCTCCTGGACCAGTTCATCACGCAGCGCTTGACCAAGCGTCGTGGGTCCCACGAGGGTCAAATCGAGAATGAAGGCTTCGACCGGATAATAGCGATCGCGCTCTTCGGCCAATAAACTGAAACATGCAGCCAGTCGTTCACGGGCACGTGGGAGTTCGCCGCGCAGCGCCGCTTGTGCCGCATCGACGACGATATTTTTGAAGTGTACTTCGTCCAGATTACTGGCGTACCGCAATTGGCGCGTCAGTAACTGCACCTGCAGATAGCAGTAACCCAACGCGAGAAAGTCAGCGGCCAAATCGGCGGGCACTCCCCCATCGCCGCCATCGAGTTCCGCGAGGGCGGCCGCTACAATGACACTCCGCTCGCTTTGCTTGCGGATGACGCAGGCCCCTTGATCTTTGGCGCGTTGCGCAAAGCCGGTGGGAAGTTCGGTAATGCTGACCGACGGAATCAATAGCAGCTTGTTGCCTAGCTCTTCCGGCGGGGTGTCGCTGCGACACCAGGAAACAATCCGCTCCGCAGCCGCAATCAACGCCGGATGCCAGGCGGCGGTCCAATTCGCCAAGAGTCCTTCCGCCGCTTCGCCTGTGTGATAGAGCGGAAAATCCTCGAGACTGTGGCACGGGAGGATAATGAGCAATTCTTGATACTTCATCGGGCAGCACTCGGCAGGCGGTTCGGGGGAGGGCGATGCTTTTATTCTAGTCGAAAATTCGGGCGGATTTCATGGTGGGCGAAGCCATCTCACACGCCGACGAAACCTGGCCCCCTCCGGCGCTACCTCGCGATTACCGCGAAAAAACCGCCACCTGTCCGAAATTGTTGACATTTCGGAACTAGACCTAGTAAATTAGTGAGTGGAACAGCAGTTGTCTAAATTGGGATTCGACCGACGCTTCACCCTCCCTCATCTCCGGTCGCTCGATTTGGCTTGGATGGCGCGCTTCATGAGGAAGTGCTGTCCGTCTCGTTTCCATCGTTGTCACTTCGTTGATTCGCGGGTCTGCCCAGGGGCGCAGAGCAAAGGGTAGTGGTATGGCTATTTCCGGTGGTGTGTGGGGAATTGATATCGGCCAGTGCGCGCTAAAAGCGTTGCGTTGTACCTCTGGCCCAGGCGAGACGGTTGTCGCGGATGCGTTCGACTACATCGAATATCCGAAGATCCTGAATCAGCCAGAAGCCGAGCCCAAGGTGATGATTCAGGAGGCTTTGACGCAGTTCCTCTCGCGGAACAAGGTCAAAGGGGACAAGGTAGCGATTAGCGTCTCCGGCCAAAGCGGTTTGGCCCGTTTCTTCCGGCCCCCGCCGGTCGACTCCAAGAAGATGCCCGACCTGGTGAAATTTGAAGCGCGTCAACAGATTCCGTTCGCGCTCGAAGACGTGATCTGGGATTGGCAAACCCTCGGCGGCGGCACCGAAGTCGATGGCTTCGCCCTCGATACCGAAGTCGGTCTATTCGCCATGAAGCGGGATGCCGTGTTCCGCGCGCTCGAGCCGTTCGATACCGCCGAAGTCGAAATCGATATCGTGCAGCTTTCGCCGGAAGCGATTTACAACTTCGTCGCGCACGACGTCATCACCGACAGCATCCCAGCCGATCAGTACGACAGCGAGAATCCGCCTGCGTCGTATGCGGTGCTATCGATGGGCACCGACACGACCGATCTGGTAGTGACCAATGGTTTCCGCTTGTGGCAACGCAGCATTCCCATTGGCGGCAATCACTTCACCAAACAGCTTTCCAAAGAGCTCAAGCTCACCTTCGCCAAGGCGGAGCATCTGAAACGCAACGCCCGTCAGGCGGAAGATCCCAAGGCGATTTTCCAAGCGATGCGGAGCGTCTTCAACGACATGGTGAATGAAGTTCAGCGCTCGCTGGCGTTCTTTCAAGGTGTCGATCGCAAAGCCAAGATTAAGGGCCTGGTGCTGCTGGGGAATGCGGTTAAACTGCCTGGCTTGGGGCAGTATTTGTCGAAGAACCTCGGCATCGAAGCGGTCAACTTCGAGACGTTCGAGAAGCTCACCGGTGCTGGCGTTGTGGCATCGCCCTCGTTCAAAGATAACTTGCTCTCGTTCGGCGTTTGTTACGGTCTCTGCTTGCAAGGGTTGGGGCAGAGCAAATTGCGGACGAATCTCGTGCCGCGCGAACTAATTACCGAACGGATGATTCGCGCGAAGAAGCCATGGGCGATCGCTTCGTATGCTGGGCTGCTGTTGGCTTGCTCGTTTAACTTCTTCTTCCAGTACAGCGCCTGGTCGCAGGTGCATCCCGAGAAGTGGGCGAGCACCATTAGCAAGGTTTCGGCCGTCAGCACACAAAGCGGCGACTTTGAAACACAGTATACAAATCGCAAGGAAGAGCTCGAACGCGTCAAGAGAATAGGCGAGGAATTGGTCGGCAACGTCGATCGACGCTTGCTGTGGATGGAACTGATGAAAGCGATCACCGAGTCGCTGCCTCGTACCGACTACAGTGTGCGTCCCGATACCGGCAAGCCCACGGACGTTCCCCCCGGCTCCATTCCCGACCATAAGCAGTTCCCGATCAACTTACGACAAGAAATTCACATCGAATCGATCGAGAGCGAGTATTATCCCGATCTTTCCGTGTGGTGGGCGGATGCGGAAGTGAAGCGACGTTACGCCGAAGAACGACGTATCGCCGCAGGCGACGCCCCGGCCACAACGCCTGCCGCCGATCCGGCTGCCACCGATCCGATGGCACCTCCCATGCCGCCAACAACGGCGCCACCTGCCGCAGCGCCACCAGCAGCCACTCCACCTGCCGCTGCGCCAGCAGCCACGCCTCCAGCAGCCACGCCGCCAGCGGGACAAGTCGCAGCGGATCAAACGGCTACGCCACCCGCTGCGGATCCCAATGCGGTCGCGGCGGAAGATCCCGGTCCAGTACCTGCGGATGCCAAGGAAGAAGACAAGTCCGGCTGGATTATCGAAGTCCAAGGTTATCACTATTACAACAGCTATCCCTCCAAGGCAGGTCCGGCGCATGTGCGCAATACGCTGATCAAGAACTTGGAAGAAGGCTTTGTCGATCTGCCGGTGGCTTACGGCAACCAATCGCAGTTGGCCCGCTTCACGATGGAAGAGCTCGGCATCGGTTATGTAATTCTGGCGGCCGACAGTGGCATCGATCCCTATTTCCGAATACCGAATGATGATTGGATCGATCCCAATGCTTCCGCGACGGGTGTCGGCGATATTGGCTTCGCCCCCATGCCTAAGGACAAGAAGGAAAAAGTAGCCAATGACAAAGACAATCCGCAGGAATGGAAAGTTCCCAAGTACTCGTTCGTGATTCAGTTTGTGTGGAAGGAGAAACTCCTCCGTAAGCGTCTGCGAGAGCGTGAAGAGAAGCGACTGGCGGAATTGAAAGCGGCCGAAGAAGCTGCCAATGCCGCTGCCAACAATCCCGCCGCGCCTGGTACGTAATCGGTCGCGGGGATTTCGCTTTGCATTAACAGCCTTCGCTCGGAGTCAGCCATCATGGATCAAGTCAGACAATACCTCAAAGTTGCGGCGAAGTATCACTTCTGGATACTCTGCGCGATCGTCGCCCTGCTCACACTGGGCACCTGGTACACCACCTCCGCCAGTTTGAGCAAACAGTTTCAAGATAACAAAGGGAAGATTACCGCTGCCGACGGACAGATCACCACGATCCTCAGCAAGACGGAACATCCCAATCCCAATTTCCACCAGCAAATGGATTTGATCACCAATAAGTACAAGGACAATCTCCGTGTACTGTGGGAGAAGCAATATCTGGAGCAAGGTAAGAATTTGCGTTGGCCAGAGCAGGTTATCGACGATCGCGGCTTCATCACGCAGCGCGGTTTGACGCATGAATTTGTCGAGCAGGTCGAACCGCTTCGCCCGATCGAAACGACCGTCCCTTACGATCCAGCCAACAAGTCCCTCGACAAACTCAAAGACAACTTTAAGGCGGAATATGTTAATTATGTGAAGACGATTGCGCTGCCCCGTTTGGCTGAAATTGTCGGCGCTGTTTGGGCACCTTCGCTGGATGGCGGCGCAGGCAATGCAGGTGGCGGCGAACGGTTCGGTCCTGGAACGTCGCTGGAACCGACCGGTCCAAAAGAAATTGTGACCTGGAATGCCGAAAATCAGGCATTCCTGCAAGATACCCGCTTCGACTGGAAAAAAGAAGTTGGCGGACGTCCTTCCACATTGCAAATTCTGTATGCCCAAGAAGACCTGTGGGTTCTCGAAACCATCGCCAAGATCATCGCCAAGACCAATGAAGGGGCCGATGCGCCGCATAACGCGGTGGTGAAGCGAATCGAGTATCTCAAGCTGGGTCGTGACGCGGTTGGCTTTTCAGGCGAAGTGCTGAAACTTGCTGCGCTCGCTGGACCTGGCCCAGGTGGTCCGACTGCGCCTGGAGGCCCCAACGCCCCAGGGCAACCGCTAACGCCGCTTGCTCCCGGTGTCGATCCGCGGGCTGGTGGTCCCTTGGGTGCGGCCGTGGCGCTCGATCCGGCTGAAGGACGCTATGTGGATCAATCTTACAAGGCCATCGCTCCCGACCAATTGCGCAACGCATTCACATCCACGAAGAAGGAAGATGCCTTTCTCGCTGTCGCTAAGCGGATGCCGGTGCGGATGCATTTAGTGATCGATCAACGCAAACTCCATCGCTTCTTGGCGGAGTGCGGCAACTCCAATCTCATCGTCGAAGTCCGCCAAATGCGCGTCAATCGCCCCATGTATGAAGGCGGCACCACAAGCAGTGGTGGCGGATTTCCCATCGCTGGTGATCCTAGTCGTGGCGGCGGTGGCGGTCGCTTGGAAGGTGGACGGCCCGCTGGTGGCGGCGGACGACTCGGCGGTGGATTTCCCACTCGCGGCGGACCAAGCAACAGTGGTGAGGAAGAGAAACCGCACTTCGATATCCAAGTGGAACTTTACGGCATTGTCTACATCTATAATCCGGTCAATGAGGCGATGGTGACGGCGGTTGCGACCGGCGACGCACCGCCCCCGACCGAAACGGTGGTCACACCGCCTGTGACGACGCCCACGCCCCCTGTGACGACGACGCCACCCGACAATACGCCGATGCCACCTGTGGACAGCGGCATCCCGGCCCCAATGCCAGTGGAACCAATGCCAGTCGAACCGATGCCGATGCCAGTCGAACCAGCACCGGTGGAACCGATGCCGGCCGTTCCCGCGCCGGCGCCACCTGTGCCGCCGACGAACGAATAATCGTGGGTTGACCAGAACGACGCCAAATTCCGCTGGCTTTGCCACCAGCAAAACGACACAATTCAGATACGTGCAGAAGACCGTGGGTGAGCGACAGGGGAAGCTCGCCCAACAACGAGGGAGTTGAGGCCATGGCCAAGAAAAAAATGAAGATGGATACCGGCGCCATGAAGGAGTTCATGCTCCAGCATGTCGAGAAGATCGTGCTTGGCGCGGTACTGCTGCTGGTTGTTGTGTTTGTGTATATGGGTTCAACGGTGGAAACCTTCCCTAGCAATAAGACGCCCAGTCAACTGGAAGGAAGAGTTACTTCGGCGACCTCGCACATGAACGCCAACACCTGGGGAAAGGTCGAGCCGACGATCCTCCCACCTTCCATTGAAAAGCCGATTACGATCACAGTGAAGGCCGATGAATGGGGCATGCCGCAAATTGATCCCCTCATCAAGCCCTCGCGCAGCAAGCGTAGCGACCCGGTCCTGTACCCCGTTACCAAGCTGGAAGGTGTCGGCCTTCCGCTGGCCCTCGTGAAGATTCCCGGCGAAGAAGAAATCGCGCCGTTGGATCAAAAGTGGCAAGAGATGCAAGACGAGTTGCAAGCCCCTCTGGCTCCGCCGCCGATTGAGGACAATAAGAAGACACGTCGTCCCCCGGCTCGTCCGCCTGTTGGCGGCTTGGAAAATGTGCCCGTGGGCCGTGGCGTAGGCGCTCCAGGTGGCCCGAACATGCCACGCATGGTCTCCGAGGAAGAGCGCGCCGAGATGCAAGGCTATCGTCCCAGCGGTCAATCGATCGCCACGACGCGATATGCCATCATTCTCAAGGGCCTTGTGCCTTTCCAGAAGCAACTGGAGCAGTTCCGCGAAGCGCTTCCCAACAATATCTATTACAACGAAGAGCGCGATACTCCCAGCTACATCTTCTTCTATGTCGAGCGGGCCGATGTCACTGACAATCCTGACGCCGATCCGAAAGATCTGAAGTGGACCGCGCTCAGCACGCGCACCGCGCAGCGCCTCCCCTACGACAAAGACGCTCTCTGGGAAGCCATTCCCGAAGAATTGATCGATCCCGCCTACGTGCTCCCAGGCATTACGCTGCCGGTTCCTCCGGCATTGATGACCGACATGAAAAAGTTGGCGGGACATCCCGATGTCCCCTGGGCCGCGACCGGCACGGAATTGCTTGGCAAAGGTAACGATACCGTCGTCGAAGAGCCAGGCAGTACGGAGCCCGAAGGTCCGGAACTCCCCGGGGTCAACGATATCAACGGCCAACCCGGTGGGCCCAATTTTGGTCCTTCGCGCGGCGCTCCCCCGGTTGAAAGTGGCCGCGGGTATCCCAGTCGTGGCGGCCCAGGCTATGGTCGCGAAGGGGGCGGTAGTTCGTTCGGAAATCAAACCGCCACCTACAAGCTCTTCCGCTTTGTCGATTTCGATGTCGAACAAGGTCACAAGTATCGCTACCGCGTAAAACTCACGCTGGAAGACCCGAACCATCCCGCCATCCCGGCCATGGCTACCACCGACCCCAGCCCGCTTCCGCAGGCGCTCGACAAAGAGGTCGAATCCCGTCTGCGTGAGCTAGCCAAGGAAGAAGAAAAGACGGGCAAACGGAAGTTCTATCGGGACACCGACTGGAGTGAAGTCAGCCCCGTCCTGTCCGTCGCTGATTCGATGAAACTCGCAGGTGGCGAAGTGAGTCCCGCCCGCTTCACCACCGTCAATGGTGGCAAAGTGCAGACCGCCGAACCTTCCGGCAAGTTGATGGTTGTGCAATGGGACGACCAATACGCGACCAATGTGGCGGGCGAGGAACAAGTCGAACTCGGTAGTGTGCTCAACTTCAAGAAGGATGTGGAAGCAGTGCATCCGATTAAACTCGAGTATGTGAAGCTCAAAGATTATCAATTTGATAGCGAAACCGTGGTGGTCGATTTCCGGGGCGGCGACAAGCTTCCCGGTGGCGATTTTAAGAATCCGCTCTACGCTCCCGGTTCGATTGCTGTAATCGATGACCACGGCAACTTGAAAGTCCAAAGTGAAGCCTCCGACGCCTCGCTCTGGCAACGCTATCATTATTACGAACCCAAGCAGATTGAGCCTCAGCCAGGGCTGGAAGGTTATCCAGAACCCGGTCGTGGCACCGGCGGTGGCGGTTTGGAAGATGTTTATCGTCCGCGAACGCGGCGTACGCCTAGCCGGTAGCCAACCCTAAATTGTCGCGCCAAATTCGCGGCGTCGCGGCAAATCCGCGGCCTCCATTGAAAATCTTGCCGCCCCCGAGCCAGCCTTGTGGGGCGGTTTTTCTTGCGCGGTGGAAAAGTCGTTGACGGCTAACTCGTTAAGCGACAGCAGCTTACCAACCGTGCTGGCAATGCCTTCCCTCCCGCAACCAGGCCTTTTGGCATTCTAGTTGCAATTGAAGCCGATCGTCACGCCGGACGATCGGCGTCACTCCTTCTCGCTCGCACAGGAACCGCGAAGATGGTCTGCAATATCAACTGGCAATGTTTTGAAGGTGAAACGCCCGATCACGAAAATCAAGATGCCCGCCTGCGTTCGCAAGAATTGCTTCCGTGGGCCGATCCATACATCGCCATGCTCATTGCCAGCTTGGAGCGCGGCAATCTTAACGACCAGCGGATCGACTGGGACGTGGAGTGAAACCCTAGCCCCTGATTTCGCACCGCCCTACGATCCAATCACGCCGCGCAGTTCGGCGGCCAGAAAGAACGAACCGGTGACGCAAATCAAATCGTCCGCGTCCGCCGCAGCACGAGCGGTATGCCAGGCGGTGGTTGGATCATCGCACAACACCACGCGCGGTGCAGGCTCAAACTTGGGTGCGAGTCCCGCCAACTCCTCAGGCGACAAGCTTCGAGGGTTATTCAGAAACCGCGTCAGGACGACGTGATCGAAGTGCGGCCAAAGCAATCCCAGCATGCCGATGGGGTCTTTGTCACGACTGCACGCAAAAACCAGGTGTCGCTTCCGCACCTCTTGCGCTCCGGTCAGCACTTTGAGAAGCGCCGCAATTGACGCCAGGTTATGCGCCGTATCGATCAACACAGTCGGCGCGACTTGCAGCACTTCGATCCGCGCAGCGCAGCGTGCTGTTTCCAAGCCTTGGCGAATCGCCGCGTCGTCGATCCGCCACCCTTGTTCAAGTAAGCGTTCGATCACCGCCAGCGCCACGGCGGCATTGGCGGCCTGATGTTCGCCAATCATGCCGAGCGAAAGTTGGTCGTGCCGCGTGCGCGAGCCGTGGACCGCGCCGCGATAGTCCATCGCCCCGCGCGGCAATTTATCCCGCGGGTCGCAGTGCAATTGCGACGTGAACGTATGACTAAAATCACGCTCGACGCGAAATAGCGGCGCTCGCTGCTCGCCAGCGATGCGCTCGATTACCGCCAGTGGTTCAGCATCGCGCACGCCGGTGACGACGGGGACGCGCGGCTTGATGATGCCGGCCTTTTCACCAGCGATCTCCGCTAAAGTGTGGCCGAGTTGCTTGGTATGGTCGAAGCTGATGCTGGTGATGGCGCAGACTTCCGGCAGCACGACGTTGGTGGAGTCGAGTCGCCCGCCCAGGCCCACTTCCAGCACCACGGCATCCACTTTTCGTCGGGCGAAATGGACCATCGCCATGGCGGTCATCATTTCAAAATAGGTCGGACTGCCGGGGCCGGTCCACAACGCTGCCTCGGCATCCATTGAGTCGACAGCGGGGCGGACGATTTCCACCAGCTCGACGAGCTCGGCCGGCGAACAAATCGCGCCATCGACGACCAGGCGTTCTTCGGTCCGCTCCAAGTGGGGCGATGTGTATAGGCCAGTCCGGTAGCCAGCGGCCCGCAGAATTGCCGCCAGCATGTTCGATGTGGAGCCTTTTCCCTTGGTGCCCGCGACGTGAATCACTTTCAGCCCAATTTGAGGATCGCCCAGTCGGGCCAGCAAATCGCGCATCCGATCGAGCTTGAAGTTCTGCACGCGATACGCAGGGATCGTCGCCCGCTCGTAGTTGATGCGGCCGTACAGATAGGCTAGTGCGGCGTCGTAGGGTGCGGTCTCGGGGAGAATGTTCATACGAACGAAATCGTCCAGGGGCGAAGCTCGATATGCGTCCTACCTTACCCGCTCGCGAGCGAATTGTCTTGTAGGGTGGGCGGAACGCCTTGGCTCCTTTCAATGCGAATACGGTTAATGCAACCGCGGCAACTGCGGTTTGGACTTCACACGACTCACCGTAACTCTCTCATTGGAGGCATTTGATGATTCACCTAGCATGCCTGGCAATCCTAAGCACGGGGCTGTTAACGGTCGCCGCCTCGGCAGCGGAACCGACGTCCCCCAATAAACGCGACGAAGACGCTATCCGCGCCGTGGCCACGACCGCGCTACAGGCGGCACAGGAAAACAAGTGGGAGATTTACGTCGATCAATTCGATCCGGCCGCATTGCGGGAGTTTGCCGAAATGCTGCGACCTGCCCTGGCCGCAGCGGAACGAAAGGGTCCGGATAGTGCCGCCGCCATCCTGCCATTGTTCGCCGATGCCACCAGCATCGGCGAGGTCCTCAAGCTCCCGCCGCGGGAGTTTTTCCTGCGATTTCTGTAAGGGACTGCGGCCCAGTCGCCGCTAGCTGCCAATCTCGTGACGATGAAATCGCGTGTCATCGGCGCGGTGCATGAATCGCCCACGCTGGCGCACGTTGTGGTACGCAACACGCGGCGGTTCGGTCCTATGGAGCAAACCCAAATGGCTGTCCTTTCGCTGCAAAAAAGCGGCGATGCTTGGCGACTTTCGCTGCCTGACGAATTGAAGATGGTAGCCATCTCATTCCAATTCAGCTTAGGCGGCAGCAATGTCGTGGAAGCCGAGGCGACGGCGGAAGCCTTGCCAGAAGAATAAACGTCGGCAACGTAGCGGACCTAATCCAGTCCGCGCGTGAGCGCTTTGAGATGCTCCCCGAAATGCTTGGCGAGGACCTCGCGATGGGTCTCAGGATGGGCGGCCAGCACATCGCGAACCGCCGGACCGAGCGCGTTGTCGCTGAGCACCGATCCGAACGTGACGTGCAAAATCTGGCGCCCATCGTTCTGATCGAGGTAGAGCGTCTCCAACTTTGTGTCATCGGCGATGGCGTTGGGAGTGGGGACGTTTTCCAACTGGGCGGAGATATGATAGGTCGCCTTGTCACGCTCGAATCGCTCCCGCGAGAAATCGACGATTCTGCGGAACAACTTGCGTTCGTGTCGCGATGTCACGCGCAGCGCTTCCAAGTAGCTGGTCCCAGCGGTCTTCACGTGAAACTGGCCGCGCGTGACCCGGGCGAAAAGCTCATAGATCGAGAGCTTGTCCGAACCCGAGTGCAGGCTAAGTTTATATGGTCCGATCAAGCGCGCGATGCTGGCATGCGTTTGCAGGGAGCCCTCGAACGCCGCGCGATCTCCTTTGAAATCGATCCCTTTTTCAAAGTCGCCAACGAAGCGCGGCGCGAGACTCACTAAACGCATATTCGACCGCAAACACTGCTCGGCGATGATGTAATGTTCGGCAGGCGTCGTGGGCTGAGGCGTTTCGTCGACGGAAAGCTCAATTTCAAACTGGCCGTCGCGCTTGCCCATCACGCGCTCGATGTGCGCTCCCATTTTCACCGCGTGCGCGATCGCCCTGCCATATTTGACTGCGGCGCGGCGCACGGTGAGCAAATCGAACACGATCTTCTCGCCGTTGTCGAGCGTGATCGTGCGGCCGATATAGTCATCTGCCCAATTCACATCGTCGCGAATATCGAGAAACTTTTTGCCCAGTACGTCGGGCGCGTAGTCATCGGCCTGCGTATCGACGAAGTCGGAAGGATCGATGGTGTAGAAGACGAAACCGGCTCCGGCGGTGGCGTTCACATCTTCCGGCGTTTTGAGATGATCGGCATCGGCGCTCCACACGCCGGTATAACTCGCGGCTTGCAGCGCGCGGCGCGCATCGGACATTACGTCCGAAGGCTTGCGCGCGGTGCGCGACATTTCGCGAATCGATTGCTGCGCGAAGATCGGCAAGATCGAACCGCCATACAACCGCAAGGCATCCAAGTGCCCCGGCGTCGCTAGTCCCAAGCGATCACCAAATCCAAAACTCGGAGCCAGTCCGAGCGGTTGCGGGGGTCTTACTTCCGTCATCCAGGCAGGACCTTATCAGGTGGGTAGGCGGGGAGCGAACCATCATGGCTCGTCGCGGTGCAGGCCAACATTAGAGCAGTGGTAGATGGTGAAGTCCAGCAAGGCGAAAAGTGGGGAAGGTTAGGGACCACAGATACCGCTACTAGACGTTAGCCTGCGCCAGCGTTACGTTGAAAAGACCACTCTTACTTGCGAGGAAGCATATATGTCATTGGAAAATCTCGATCGTCGCCAGTTTCAACAACTATCTTCCGCAGCACTCGGCGGCCTGCTGGCTGGTACCATGTTCGGCTGCGGGGGTGGGGAGCAGGTCGCGCAAGCAAGCGGCGAGCAGCATCTTTGCCGTGGCTTGAATGACTGCAAAGGCCAGGGTGCTGATGCTAAAAATGACTGCCGTGGGCAAGGAACTTGTGCGACGGTCGCCGCGCATAGCTGCCACGGCGAGAACAGTTGCAAAGGATTGGGTGGCTGCGGCGATACGGCTGGCGCGAACGCGTGCAAAGGCCAAGGTGGTTGCAGCGTTCCGCTCATGGACAGCGCTTGGAACACTGTCCGCGACCGGCTGGTGAGCAAATGGAAAGCCGCCGACGCCAAGTTTGGCGAAGCGCCAGCGGAGAAAAAATAGGCCAGCCGAGAGATGGCTGGCCTGCGTGAATTATCGACGATTTAGCTTGGCGAGTTACTTCGCACCCTTGGTCGTCGTCTTTACTTTGCAGAGATACATATCGGCGGTGATGTAGAGCGTGCTGCCATCGTCTCCCCAGGCGCAGTTGGCGGTGGCTTCGTCGGTGAGGAGTTTGCCCAGCACTTTGCCTTCTGGCGAGAAGACGATCACGCCGCCGGGACCGGTCGCCCACACGTTGCCGGCCTGATCGACCTTCAATCCGTCGGGCAAGCCTTTTTGCTTCCCGACCCACTCGGTGCTATCGAAGAAGACTTTGCCTTCGCCGAGGGTGCCGTCTTCCTTAACGGGAAACTTCTTCCAAATTGCCGCTTTGGGATCGGATTGCGCGACGTAGAGGAATTTCTCATCGGGGCTGAACGCCAGGCCGTTGGGGCGCGTCATGCTGTCGGTGAGTGCCGTGAGTTTCCCTTTGCTCAAGCGATAGACGCCGCAGAAATCGAGTTCGCGGCCTTCGTCATCCCATTGCTTCGGCAGGCCGTAAGGAGGATCGGTGAAGTAGATGTCGCCATTGGACTTCATCACCAGATCGTTCGGGCTATTGAGCCGCTTGCCATTGAACTTGTCGGCGATTACCGTCGCCTTGCCATCCGCACCGATCCGCTTCACCGCGCGATCGCCGTGGCAGCAGAGATGCAGATAGCCTTCCTTGTCGAGCGCTAGTCCGTTGCAGCCCGGCTCCATGCCAGTGAACGGCGCGCTACCGGTGTAGCCGCTCTTCTCCAAGTAGCTAGTGATCTTTTTGCCATCCCACTTGTTGATGCGATTGTTGGGAATGTCCGAGAACAGCAGGTACTCTCCCTTGGCGATCCAGACGGGGCCTTCCGACCACTCGAAGCCATCAGCTAGCACTTCGATGGCGGCGTCTTTGGGAACGAGTTTATCGAAGGCGGGGTCCAGACGTTCGATCGAGCCAATCGTCTTGGGAGTTTCGGCATGGGCGGGAGCATTCATCAAGCTAACTCCCAGCAGGGCCAGGCAGGCGGTAAAGAGGGAATACCAAGTGGTTTTCACGGCGAGGTTCCTTGAGGTAGGAAGAGGACAACCGGGATGCAAAATCGCGAGCCGTTATCGTAAACCAGCGGAAAGCGAAGTGCAAATATTGCAACATTCGTCTCGTAGCTTGAATTCTGCTTTTTCGATTGCGAGAATCTATTGGGAGGTTATATGTTTCTGAGCGAAGTTCTAACTGGC
>JBGSHH010000158.1:0-5408 GCA_041752355.1 Pirellulaceae bacterium
GCCTCGCATTGGTAAGTGCGACCGCTGCGCAGGAAACGCCGGATCCGCGTCGCCCCGCCGCCATCACCACCAGCGGCGTGCCGGCCGTTCCGTCTGAATTGATGAACAAGCTGGAGCGCTACGAAAGCGTCCGCGCGGCAGCTTTCAGTGGCTGGTCGCCTGATGGCAAAGGCATGCTCATTCGCACGCGGTTCGCCAATAGCGTGCAGTTGCATCGCGTTTTGATCGCGGGGAGTCGACGCGAACAAATCACGTTCTTTGAAGAGCCGGTCAGTGGCGGCTTCATTCCCAGGGCCAAAGATGGCGCGATCCTGCTGAGCATGAGCAGCGGCGGCAACGAGAACAACCAGATCTATTACCTCGACACGGCCAAGTATCGCACCCAGCAACTGACCGATGGCAAATCGAAGTACAGCATCGGTCCTGCGAACAGCGATGGCAGCCAGATTATTATCTCCAGTAACGAACGCAATGGCCGCGACACGGACTTGTACCTCTGCGATCCGCGCGTGCCGGATACGCGCGAATTGGCTTTCGCGACCGATAAGCAGTTCTGGTACGCCGCCGATTGGTCGAACGATAACAAGACGCTGCTATTGGGGCGCTATGTTTCCGCCAACGAAGCCTATCCAGCGCTGTTGCATCTGGCAACGAAAGAGAAAGTCGATCTGCCGCTGCCGACCAAGGATCCCGCCGCCATTGGCGCGATGGCGTTCTCGCCGGACGCGAAATTCGTTTACATCGCCACCGACGCCAATAGCGAGTTCCGCCGCTTGGCGGTCTTGGAAATCGCCACCGGCAAATACACCTGGCTGACCGAGGATCTGAACTGGGATGTGGCGGACTTGGCCATCGATGATCACACCGGCAGTGTGGCGATCGCGATTAACGAAGATGGTGCCAGCAAGCTCTTTTTGTTTGAGGGGCCAGCGCCGGACAAGCTACAGCGCCGCGAACTGGCGATTCCGTTGGGGATCGCGTCTGGCCTGGAGTTCTCGCCGGATGGGAAGCAGCTCGGCATGACGCTCGCGCGGCCCGATGCCCCGGCCGATGTCTACTCACTGCACGTGCGCGAGGGGGATCTGGTGCGCTGGACGTTTAGTGAAGTGGGCGGGCTGGATCCAAGCCAGTTTGTGGTTCCCAGTCGCATTCGCTTCCCGTCGTTCGACGAGCGTGAGATTCCCGCCTACTACTATCGCCCGCGCACGGCGTCAAAAGATCACAAAGTGCCGGTGCTGATTTCGATCCATGGGGGACCGGAAAGCCAGTTTCAGCCTTATTTTTCCGGCAGCACGCAGTTCTATGTGAATGAAATGGAAGTGGCGGTCATCGCGCCCAATGTGCGCGGTTCCAGCGGCTATGGCAAGACCTACCTCAAGTTGGACAACGCCGAGAAGCGCGAGGATAGCGTCAAGGATATCGGCGCGCTGTTGGACTGGATCGCTAAGCAGCCGGAGCTGGATAGTTCGCGCGTGGCGGTGGCTGGTGGGTCGTATGGTGGCTACATGACGCTGGCCTCGCTGACGCACTACGGCGATCGACTCAAGGCCGGCATCGATGTCGTCGGCATCGCGAACTTCATCACGCTCTTGGAAGGGACGGCGGCCTATCGACAGGATTTGCGGCGCGTGGAATATGGGGACGAACGCGACCCCGAGATGCGCAAGAAACTGATCGCCATGAGCCCACTGACCAATGCCGACAAGATCCACTCGGCGCTGCTGGTGATCCATGGCAAGAACGATCCGCGCGTGCCGTTCGGCGAAGCGGAACAGATCGTGGCGAAAGTTCTTGAGCGCAAGCAGCCGGTCTGGTCGGTCTATGCCGACAACGAAGGGCACGGCTTCGGCAAAAAGGACAACTCCGACTACGCCCGCGCCGTGCAGGTGTTGTTCTTGATGGAGCAATTGGGGCTGAAGTAGCTCTTCGTGGGGTAGGCTTCCAGCCTGCCGTTTTTCTGCTTGCTTTTGGGACAAAAGATGGGGCTAACCACCGAGTCACAGAGGACACAGAGAAGTCGCAGGAAATCGAGTAGCTTTGATTTTCTCTGTGCGACTTGGTGGTTGGCAAGTTGGGCAGCCGAGCTTGCCCTCAACGCAAACTGGTCGGTTCTGATACGGACGCGCTAAGGTGCAATAACCTAATGCCTCAAACGCCAACGCGTGCGAGGTCAATGGAATTGTGTAACATCATGATCAATTGGCAGTATTATCCGAAGTCCGACGCTGCTCCGCAGATCGCGATTAGGGTTGTTTCCACGTTTGAGGCGGTTTCCGCTGAAATCGACTCAGCTGTCCACACGCTTGAAAGCAATCTCGTGTTGAAAGCGATCAATACTGGACTTACCGGCGAAGGCTTCACAGTCGAATCGGGTAAGACGGACAAGGGCAAGGTGAAGGTGCCGGTACTATTTGGACGTAATGGGCGACTTGAAAAGTCGTTCGATGCCGACGCATTTCATCGCGAATCGGGATTCGTGCTTGAAGTCGAGGCGGGTCGCGGGGTAGTAAACAATCAGTTCCTCAAGGATCTATTCCAAGCATGTATGATGCACGATGTGTTTTATCTCGGCATTGCCGTTCGCAATGTCTATCGAAAGTCACCGGACTTCGATAGGGTTATCCGTTTCTTCGACACAATGTATGCAAGCAATCGGCTGACACTTCCTTTGAAGGGGATTCTGGTAATCGGCTATTGAACCGAAAAGCCAGTCGCCCATGCAAACCAACGGTTCAATCTGTCCTCGCGCAATTCTGGCGAGACGTCGCGTAGAACGGCTTTTTTGCGTGAGATTTAGCGACCACTCAGGTTCCGCTCGGCTCGCGGGGCATTGCTCCGCTTGATAGGATGTCGTGATGGACACTGTTTACATTGAAACCTCCATTATCAGCTATTTGCGGCAAAAGCCAAGCTCGCAAGTTATTACTGCCGCTCGCCAATTATTAACGCATCAGTGGTGGAACGATGAACGCGCCAACTATGAACTCGTCATTTCACAATACGTGATTGATGAAGCGGCTGCGGGCGATCCTACGCTCGCAGCGAAACGATTGGCGTCGCTGGACGGCATTTCTGTATTGCCCGATGCCCCCGAGATTTCGGAAATCGCCGATGCAATCATGTCGCTGGGTGTATTGCCCGCAAAGGCACAGGTGGATGCATTGCATATCGCCAGTGTGGCCCACCATCGGATACAATATCTATTGACGTGGAATTGCAAGCACATTGCGAATGCCAGAATCCTGCCAAGCATCCATGCGGTGTTGACGGACATGGGCATTCCCATTCCGATCATTTGCACTCCCGAGGAGTTGCTGGGCGATGACACAGAAACTGGTTGATTCAACGATCGAAGAGATTCATCAAACCCGTTGCGCGATATCCGACCGTTTCGGAGGCAATGTCGCGGCGATTGCTGCAGACGCTGCCCGTCGCCTCGCGTTGTCGAATCGTCCGGTGTGGCAGCCGAACCGCGGCGAAGTATTGTCTGCGATGGAACCGGCCGCCGGGTTGGATCCTAACGGTGAATCCGGCAACTAGGGCAGGCACTCCGGCCTGCGTATTGTCTGCTCTGTGTGCTCAGTAACTCTGGAGCTAGCCCAGCAGGTAGCAAGTGGGTCGAAGACCCGCCCTCTTTTCAATCATTAACCATCGCCATCAATCGCGCCCAAGACTTGCGCGCGAGTTCGACGTCAGGCCGAAAAATCGCCTGAATTCGTTGGCTGATAGGATGCTTACTTGGCAGGATTGGCTTTTGTCCTTCAATTTCGTTGAGCAAAAAATAATAGGCACTGCAGTCCTCTCGATGAGTGCAGGCGTCCGTTTTGCTGCCCGCTTTGATTAGCAATTCCCGCAATGTAATCGCCTTATATTCGTAGCACAAATACAAAAAGCCGAGATCGTGGCCGACCCAATCGAATTGTTCGCCGGGCCCAATCGGTAGCGTGCGAAGTCCGCGATGCACCGCTTGGATTGCTTGTTCGCGCGACTTTGCCACGCACAGATCGATCAACCAATCGGGCGGTTGATCGAGTTGCAGTATCATCGCATCGGCCCAAGGTATCCACGTTCCGGCCGTGGCGTACTCGCGCTCGATGGCGACATCCCAGATCAGTAAGGCTTCATCGATCGTCGGCATGTTCATGTTGATAGGCGGCAGCCGGAGGCTAACCACCGAGTCACAGAGAACACAGAGCAAGAACACGAAATTCGATAGGAAGTCAGTTTTCAGGTTGACCCAGATACTCCTCAATCTGAAATCTGCCTTCTGAAATCCCTCTCTGTGGCCTCTGTGACTCGGTGGTTAGCCCTCCCCTTTTCTTCAAAGGCGAAGACTCGGCAGGCGGGACGCCTACCCCACGAAGACCTACTCTCCTAGCGCGCCTAGACTCGCGAGAAATTCCGACATCTCGCCGGCGGCGTGGGAATCGCCTTGGGTGCGGGCGGCTTCGATGCCGTCGCGCAAGGCGGCGCGGGCTTCATCGATCCGGTCGAGGCTCGCCAGTAGTTGCCCCGTACGAAAGAAGGCGGCCACCTGCGGCGGTTGATCGTGCATCAGTTCGCGCAGCATCGTCAGGCAGCGGTCGTGCTCGTTCTCTTTTTGCAGTTCCAGCGCCAGACTGTAGCGGAGGAAGCTGTCGGTCGGGTCATCGGCCAGCATGGCTTCGATTTTTTCGCGGCGCGTGGGCATGATAGGTGGAATGCGAAGGGGATGAATCGTGATGGCATTTAGGTTACCAGCCCGCAGCGCCAGCGAGGATAGGGGACAGCGCGCGTAGGACGGATATCCCTGCATAACTCTTCCATCGCTGGCGCTTTTTGAAATTGTGCTTTTCGATGTGTTGGGGGAATTCGTAGTTTGCGACCCCAACGGGGTCACCTTCCGCAGCCCAGGGTGAAACCCTGGGAAAAACGCGGTCAACCACGATCTCTTCACCCCAAGGGGGTGACCTTCAAGAATCGGCGCACGACGCCGCGCCTGGAAGTGAACCCCCTTGGGGTTCGCGGAGCAAGGTTGGGCCATCGCAACCCAGGGCTCGCCCTGGGCTTTGGAAGGTGGCCCCGTTGGGGCCAAAAGGGAATGAATATCGACTTACGATGACTGCAATGCGCAACTTCAAAAAGCGCTAGCGAGGATGGGGGTTTGGTTGATTGGGCAGAGCGCCGCGGAGGTGTGGGAATATCGCGTCCGATGGAACCCCCGGCGTCTTGGCCATTCGCTTGTGATTTATCTCCGCGGCGCTGGGGCGGGGCCACCATAACTCTTCCCTCGCTGGCGCTCTATGAAGTTGCGCTTGGCTGCTAGCAGCGGGTGGGCGCAAAAAAAATGACTCCGGCGCAGGGGCGGTAAATGATTACTAGAGCTGGTGAGGCCCGTTGAACCGCCATCGACGCAGGAGTCATTACTA
>JBGSHH010000159.1:0-3311 GCA_041752355.1 Pirellulaceae bacterium
CGTCAGTATTCGCAGGCCAATCCGCGCCTTGATCGATCCACGCCCGGAGCAGCCCAATTTCCTCAGGTGTCATTCGCGCCCCTTTAGGGGGCATGACAATATTCTCATCCGCGCCCGAGACGTACTTCACCAACGGGCTATCCGCGCTCTTGCCGGGGATGATGGGCGACTCGCCAAAGTCACCCCCCTTGAAAGCGGTCTCTTTTTTGTCGAGCCGAAAGCTACTTTCCTGCTTATCGCCAGCATGGCAATCGTAGCAATACCGCACCAGCAGCGGCTGAATATCGTCGGCAAAGGCAACCGCGCGCTGCGCGACGGCCGGAAGTTGAGGCGTTTCTTTTTCCGCCGCCGACAAATTAGCAGCCAGCATCAACCAAAGCAGGAGCAACCGGTAGCCAGCGTGAATTCGACCAAATGCGAACATTTTCACGTGTTCTCAAGCTCCCCAAAAGGAAAGTGTGACGGGCGGGATAGGGGCGGGAATCAACGCTGGGAGCACACCCATCATCACGTTGGGCGACGCGTTGCTTAAGTTTACCCGAATGTATAAGTGGAATTCCAGCGAGAAATATCTAGTTTGTCGCAGTGAATTTGCTTACTATTCGTTTTTCCTGACATTATCATAACGCTTGACACGCCGCTTTTCAAAGAATTCACTCCTGAAACTTCGGGGACAACTCCAAGATCAGGCTGCCAAACTCCGCCAGTAAAATTGGCTCTCCACTGCTAGTTAATCTTGCTCGCGACCACACCATTGGGAGATTGCATCCATGCATGGGATCGAAGTACGTCCGCGCCAACGCCGTGGCACGCAGCGCCGCGTTCGACCAGGTCAGTTCTCTTCGGCACGACGCACACGACTTCGTTCGATGCAACTTGAGCGTTTGGAAGAGCGGCAACTGTTGGCGACATTCACGTGGGATGGTGGCGGTGCCGACAATCTCTGGACGACTCCCGCCAACTGGGTCGGCGACGCGGCACCCACCGGCAGCGGCACCGACGACCTGATCTTTACCGGGACGGCACGCACGGCCAATGTAAACAGCTATCCCATCGGCGCGACCTTCAATAGCATCGCCTTCAATAGTTCGGCGGGCGCTGGCAACTTCACAATCGATGGCAACGCCATTGTGCTCAACGGCGGCGTTGATGTGGACTCGGCGACCGGCAATCAAACAATCAATTTGCCGATGGTCGTAGAAGTGGCGACCACTTTCCATGTTGCTTCCGGCAGCCTATCCCTCGGCGGAGCACTAGGAGGCAGTGGTAATATCACCAAGACCGGCGCGGGATCGCTTTCATTCGGCAGCGTCGTATCCGTTCCAACGGTCAACGCTTCCGGTGGCAATCTTTCGTTTAGTTCGCAAGCAGTGAACACGGGCGCATTCGCTTCTGTATTCACCGGCAGCGGACCGACTGGCACGACAGTACCGCCAGGCAATGGCTTGTTGCCGAATCTCGCTTTAGCGAGCAATGGAAGCGTGGCGTTTTCGGCGTCGGAAATAGGCGTCGCGCCCCATTCAACCGCTGGCCTCAACAACGGCACGTACGGCAATTCCAGCAGTTGGATTGGCGGCGGGACTCCGCTCGTTGGTGTCGATTTGCCAGGAACAACTCCCTTTAGCGTCAGCGGCATTGCCTTCGGCCGGGCGAACGACGGTGGTTTTGCTGATCGCTCGGATGGCACGTACACGCTCTATCGTACCCTGTTACCCGACCCCAATTCGTCGCTCCCGATCACCGGCAATGCAACGACCGGTTGGGAATCGATGGGTACGATTCTCGTTTCGGGCAATGCGATTCGCAAAACCTATGCGCTTGCGCAAGGCGGTGCGCCAGTTGCCATGACCGGATTGATGCTCAATACACCGGGCGGCGCCGCGATTGACGAACTCGAAATTTTTGGAACGACATTTGGATCGCAGGTCGCGCCCAATGTCAACGTCTCCGCATCGGGAACCTTAACAATTCCCTCATCGAGTGTGGTAGGAACCGTCAATGTCACGGGGGCTGGTTCGGTGGTAAATCTGGCGGGAGCAACGCCTGCGGGAGCGGGTGCCTACTCGATCATCAATACCAGCACCGGTCCCACTGGAAACCCCGTACCCACAAATAACGGAACCTTCAATAACCTGGCCTTGGCGAGTTATGGATCCACTCCGTTTGCAAGTGATGCAATCGTCGGTTTCTCCGCGCACAACATAGGCCATCTCAATGACGGCCTATACGGAAACTCCAATAGCTGGATCGGTTCCTTTGCGAATGCCACTTTCGCGGGCATTGATCTGCAAGGTAGCCAAGCCTTTGCCGTCAGCAGCATCGCTTTTGGTCGTGCCAATATTAATGGAGACTTTACCGATCGTTCGGATGGAAATTACACCTTCTATCGCACGTTAGTGATCAACCCCAATAGTTCATTGCCCATTACAGGCGATCCGAATACGGGCTGGGCATCGATGGGAGATGTGGTCGTCGCGGGTGTATCGATCAAGAAGACTTATTCCGTATCGCAAAATGGCGCAGCCGTGCCGATGACGGGATTGATGATCTCTGTACCCACCAACGGTGATATTGACGAAATCGAAATCTACGGCGAAGCCGCCGCCCCAGGTGTAGTGAATCTGCCCACGACGAGTGTCAACGTTTCGGCGAGTTCCACGCTCAATGTTGGTTCGTCTGTCGCGACGCCGGCCTTGGGCGCGATCAATATTGCTGGTGCAGGTACGGTGCTGAATCTGCAAGGGCAACCGGAAGTGGGCGCAGGTCCGTATGCGATCAATTTGCAGAGTAGCGGCCCCGCCGTGCCCAGTGGAACGCCCGTGCCAACCAGCAATGGCAGTTTTGATAACCTCGCACTCGCGAGCGTGGGTGGACGCGCATTCGCAAGTGAAGTGATTCAAGGTTTTGCCCCGACACACACAATCGCGGGACTCAACAATGGCCTTTATGGCAATGCACAAAGCTGGATCGGTTCATTCGGAAATGCCACCTTTGCCGGAATTGATCTACCTGGCGGCGCGCCCCATAGCGTTAGCAGCATTGCCTTTGGTCGCAACAACGATAGCACCACCCCGCCAGTCTATGCGGACCGCTCGGACGGAACGTACACTTTCTACCGCACGGTTGTCCCCAATCCATCGAGCGGATTGGCGATTACCGGCGATCCGACAACTGGTTGGGAAGCCATGGGAACAGTGACGGTTGCCGGCAATGCAATCAAGAAAACCTACTCGGTTACCCAGAATGGCGCGCCGATACTCATGACGGGCTTCATGATCGGGGTGCCGACGGATGGATGCATCGACGAAATC
>JBGSHH010000160.1:0-3766 GCA_041752355.1 Pirellulaceae bacterium
CCGCCGCTAGCGCGAAGCTGGCAGAGATGCTCACTGACGAGAACGCTCGCGTGCGTTACTTCGCGGCGATGAGTCTCGGCAAGCTTGCTAACAAGGCGTCGATTCCAGCAGCGCTCAGCTTACTCGCCAAAAATGCGGACGAAGATCCCATCCTGCGACACGGTGGCATCATGACGCTGGTGGGCGCTGGCGATGTCGCTACCTTGCTCGACGCCGCGAAGCACGAATCTCCTTCGGTGCGATTAGCGGTCGTGGTGGCGATGCGCAAGCGTGCGATGCCCGAGGTCGCCACGCTGCTTAACGACAGTGATCCGAAAGTAGTGCTGGAAGCGGCCCGCGCGATCCATGATCACCCCATTCACACTTCGCTGCCGCAGCTGGCCGCGCTCATCACGCGCAGTACCGATTCCGATCCCTTGTTGCGTCGCGTCCTCAACGCCAACTATCGACTCGGCCAATCGGAAAACGCGCAGGCACTCGCCCAGTTTGCCGCTAGTCCGGATGCTCCCGAGTCGATGCGTCTGGAAGCATTGCAGATGCTCGCGAACTGGGAGAAGCCTAGTGCCAAGGATCGCGTGCTGAATCATTGGCGACCGATCGATCCGCGATCAAAAGAACCCGCCGCCGAGGCGCTCAAACAGAATATCGCAGGCATCCTGCGTGGTTCGCCCAAAGTGGCGGCGGAAGCTTCCAAAGTGGCGGCGCAATTCGGCATCACGGAAGTCGGTCCGACGCTCTTGGCGATGCTCGGCGATCCCAATCAAGCCGGTACCGCCCGCGCTGACGCCTTGCTTGCACTCGCGGCCCTCAAGAACGAGAGACTCGACGACGCAGTGAAGACGTCACTCACCGATGGCAATCCCCTTGTACGTTCCGCAGCGCGCGAAGTCTTGTTCGCTAAAGATCAAACTGCCGGACTTGCGCAACTCGGCGACGCGGTTGAGAAAGGAGAAATGATCGAACGCCAACAGGCCCTCGCGTTGCTGGCGAAATCGCGCGTGGTCGGCACAAACGAAATTATTCGCAGCGCAATGGATAAGCTCCTGGCCAATGACTGGCCCGACGAAGCAAAACTCGATTTGATTGAGGCCGCCGCAATGCGAGCCGATGGCCAAGTGAAACAACGATTGAACACATACCAAACCGGCAAGCCGAAGGATGATTTGCTGGCGGCGTTTCGCGAGACGCTGGTCGGTGGCGACGCCGAGCGTGGTCGCAAGATTTTCTATGAACGAACACAAGTCTCCTGCGTGCGCTGCCACAAGGCCCAGGGAGTTGGTGGCGATGTCGGGCCGGAACTCACGATGATCGCCAAGGACAAGAATCGCGAATACTTGCTGGAATCGATTGTCGTTCCCAATAAAGCGATCGCTAAGAATTTCGAATCGGTGTTGGTGATTACAGACGACGGATTACAGCACAGCGGCATCATTAAGGCGGAGGACGACAAGTCGCTGCAACTGATGACCGCCGAAGGTAAGTCAGTGAACATCGCCAAAGATACCATCGAAGAACGCAAGCCAACCAAATCCGCCATGCCTGAGGATTTAACCAAACATCTCACCAAACCGGAATTGCGCGACCTGGTGGAGTTTTTGTCGGGATTGAAATAGTGTCCGTGGAAATGAAAAACCGAGACTTGAACCCTTCTCGCCGTGGGAGAAGGTGGCTGAGGAACGAAGCCGGCTGAGGGTTTCGAGCAGAGCCGGATGAGGGTTGAGAGCTGTAGTTGACTTCGAAGCTGGAGAACAAAGCCCTCACTCCAGCCCTCTCCCACGGGGAGAGAGAGTGAAGCGTCGCATTCCAATTCACACTAACCCATACTTTTCGGAGCCTTTGATCATGTCGCTAGACCGTCGTTCGTGGCTCGCCAGCGCGCTAGCCGTCACCGTCTCCACCTCGCTACTGGCGGCCGATGCGGATTGGCCCACCTGGCGTGGCTCCAAGCGGGACGCCATCAGTGCCGAGAAGAACTTGCTGACCAGTTGGCCGGACGATGGTCCGCCGCTGGCCTGGCGCATCGATAACGTGCTGGGCAACGGCATGTCGAGCATCGCCATCAGCGGTGGCAAGATATTCACCATGGGGCGCATCGATGGCGACGAGTGCTTGATTTGCCTCGATCAGAAAGATGGCAAGCTGGTGTGGAAGACCGAATTAGGAACGCAAGGTGAACCCAATTGCACACCCACAGTCGATGGCGACTTGGTATATGCCTTGGGCCGCGACGGCGTGTTGATTTGCTGCAAAGTCGCCGATGGCAGCGAGGTTTGGAAAGTTGGCTACGGCAAGGATTTCGGCGGCAAGATGATGTCCGGTTGGGGTTATAGCGAGTCGCCGCTGGTCGATGGCAACGCGTTGATCGTTACGCCTGGCGCTCCGGACGCGATTATCGCCGCTTTGGATAAGAAGACCGGCAAGACGCTCTGGAAAACCGCCATGCCAAGCGATGCTGGCAAACGCGGTGGCGACGGTGCGGCCTATTCGTCGGTCGTCATTAGCAACGCTGGCGGTGTGAAGCAATACGTGCAACTCGTCGGCCGCGGCGTGATCGGCGTGGATGCCAAAGAGGGCAGGTTGCTTTGGGGCTACAACAACATTGCCAACGACACGGCCAATATCCCTACGCCGCTGGTGAAAGGGGATTTTGTCTTCTGTTCCACTGGCTACGGCACCGGCGCCGCCTTGCTCAAGATCGGCAAGCAAGGCAAGCAGTTGCTGCCCCAGGAAGTTTACTTTCTTCGCGCTGATGACATGCAAAACCATCACGGGGGCATGATCATGCTCGGTGACTATATCTATTGCGGTCACGGCCACAATCAAGGCTTTCCGCTTTGCATCGAAGCCGCCACCGGCAAACCGATGTGGAAGCCAGGTCGTGGACCGGGCGGTGGTTCGGCGGCAATCGCGTTCGCCGATGGGCATTTGTATTTTCGCTACGAAGATGGCGTGATGGCGCTCATCGAAGCAAATCCCAAGGAATACAAACTCAAAGGCAAGTTCAAACTCGCCACGCATCACGGCAATAGCTGGCCACATCCGGTGATCGCCGGTGGCAAGCTCTATTGCCGCGACCAAGGAACGCTGTTGGTCTACGACATCAGCGCCAAGTAGAATAGTGCTTACGAAGTCATCGTGCTGCTTTTCATTCAATCGAGCGATTCATCATGTTGCGGATATATCCATCGATCTGGTTGCTGCTCGCAGGCGTCATCATGGGCGCCCCAGCCTTCGCCGCCGAACCGACTAAGATCGATTTCGATCGCCAGATTCGGCCCATTCTGTCGAACCATTGCTATCGTTGCCATGGTCCAGATGCTGGCGAGCGCAAAGCGGAGTTTCGCATCGACATGCGCGATAGCGCCATCGGCAAGGCGGAAAGTGGCGAGACGCCCATCGTGCCAGGACACTCGGCCAAGAGCGAAGTGGTTGCGCGCATCCTTAGCACGGATGATGCCACAATCATGCCGCCCCCGGAGCTGAACAAGCCGCTGAGCAAAGAGCAAAAGGAATTGCTTGCGCGCTGGATCGACGAAGGGGCCATCTATTCCCGTCACTGGGCGTTTGTGCCGCCGCAGCGCGCGCCTCTGCCGGAAGTGAAGAATGATCTGTGGCCGCGAAACGCAATCGACCATTTCGTTCTCGCTCGGTTGGAAAAAGAAGGAATGAAGCCTTCGCCGCCGGCGAAGGATCACGCGCTGCTGCGGCGGGTGACGCTCGACCTCACCGGCTTGCCACCGACACGTGCGGAACTACACGCGTTCTT
>JBGSHH010000161.1:0-3199 GCA_041752355.1 Pirellulaceae bacterium
GCAATCGCCACGTAACCATTTCCCCAGCGCGTGGTGCGAGCCGTCATGTCTTTCAGCGTCATTGCAAGGGTGAAGAGTGTGTGTTGATTTTTCTATAGTACTAGGGGCGGCTTAGCTCGGTGAACCATCGGATTGCGCTACCACCCATTCGTCACCTGTATTATTAAACCTATTTTTTGAAGACAGAAACGATTCCATGACTCAGCCAAAAGTCGCTACTAGCACCGATACGGGTCCCAGTCTGCGGCATGATCTGCTGGCTTCCATCGTCGTATTTTTGGTGGCATTGCCGCTCTGCATGGGCATCGCCATCGCTTCGGGCGTGCCTGTTGCCGCAGGCTTGATTAACGGCATTGTCGGCGGACTGGTTGTCGGTGTATTGGCAGGCTCGCCCCTGCAGGTTAGTGGTCCGGCCGCCGGTTTGACCGTCATTGTTTTTGAAGCGGTGCAAGAATTTGGCCTGTCCGCGTTGGGAATTGTGGTGTTGATCGCTGGCGTGTTGCAGTTGCTGGCAGGCGTCTTCAAGTTGGGGCAGTGGTTTCGTGCCGTTTCACCGGCTGTGGTGCATGGCATGTTGTCGGGTATCGGCGTGTTGATCTTCGCCAGTCAAATCCAAGTCATGATCGACAGCAAGCCTAAAGAGAATGGCATTCGCAATTTACTCGCCATACCCACGGCAATCCAGCAAGGCTTGCCGCTACCGAGTTGGGGCAGCGCGACCGAGCGAAACATGCGTGCGGAACTGCTGCGCAATGTCGTTGACTTGCAGAAGCAACAAGCATCGCTGGCCGCGGCGCTGGGCGAAATGGCTTCTGATGAGCAAAGCGGCGCGCAAGACGTTAAGTTGCAGGACACGCTGAGAGGCCAATGGGTTGCGACACAAGCGGATATCTCTTCGAAGTTGGATCGAGAACGCGATACGATTCAGGGCGCGGAGTATTTCCAGCGTGAGGACGATAAACCCAGAGTCGTGCGCGATGCCGTTGCTCTGGCGGTTGCCACGACAAAAAATGCACAAGAGCAGTTGCAAGCGGCGAGTGTGCCAGATGCTCAAACGGCTGTTGCGGCTGCCGCAGTTGCCCAAAATGTTTTGGTGGACGCGCTAAAGAACCGCGAGTGGGCCGCGAAAATAGGGCTACTCACCATACTCATCATCGTGCTGTGGATGTTGCTGGCACCGAAAAAGTTGAAGATCATTCCCGCGCCACTTCTGGCGGTTGTGATCGCCACCGCCTTGGCGACGACTCTGCATCTTCCCGTGCTCTACGTGGACGTACCCGCGAGGCTTACGGATGGCATTACGTTTCCGTCGTTTGAAGTATTGGGCAAGCACTCGTTGTTGGCACTGTTCCAAACCGGTTTGTTGATCGCGATCATCGCTAGCGCCGAGACACTGCTCTGTGCGACCGCGGTCGATCAAATGCATCAAGGGCCGCGCACTAAATACGACAAAGAGCTCGCGGCGCAAGGCGTGGGCAATATCATCTGCGGCATTTTGGGCGCTATCCCCATGACGGGCGTGATTGTCCGCAGCGCTGCGAATGTTCAAGCAGGCGGGCGGTCGCGTTGGTCGAGCATCATGCATGGCATGTGGCTACTACTATTTGTGGTGCTGTTCGGCCCGTTGTTGCGAATGATTCCCACCTCTTGCCTGGCAGGTATCTTGGTCTATACCGGCTATCGCCTGATTGCGCCTAAGACGTTCTTCGAGCTTTGGAAACATGGCAAGATGGAAGCGTTCATCTTTTTAACGACGGTGGTGGTCATTGTTGGTGAAGATCTGTTGACAGGCGTGGTGACAGGGGTAGTGCTCTCCGCCTTGAAGCTGCTTTGGACGTTCTCACACCTGGAGGTGAAGATCGGGAAAGAAGCCGACAATCGTACGATTCTCGAACTCAAAGGAGCAGCCACATTCATTCGCTTGCCTGTTTTGGCGAAGGTCTTGGAAGCGGTGCCGGCCTCGACGGAACTACACGTCGATCTAAAAGGCCTGGATTACATCGATCAGGCTTGCCTCGAGTTGCTCATGAACTGGGAGAAGCAACACGCGAGTACCGGAGGGCGTTTGTTTATCGATTGGGGACATTTGCATTCACTCTATGGTCAACGACCAAGCAAAGCCACGCGAAAGGTGGCGGAGGTTGAGCAAAACGCTAACTAACCTTGGTCGTCCCAGGTTCCTTTACGGTAGCTGGTCGCGGACCAGCTACTGTTGTACATCGCCTCGGGTCCTGCCCCCGGGGCGATGTCGTTTTGTGGGTGGGGTTCGGGAGGTGGGGTTCGGGGTTCGGGAAAGACGGAAGACGGAAGACGGAAGGGGATCGTTGCCACACCGTAGACGGAAGGGGATCGTTACCACACCGTTTGCCATAACTAGGCCACGGGCGATCTAGTGATCATTCCCCTGAATTCCTGCGACGTCATCGAGATGCCGAACTGGTCGAGGCCTAGTTGAATCGCATCTTTGATCGTCTCGTATTCCTCCTCATCCTGAGCCCTTCGCCTTGGTGCAGAATAGCATTTTCCTGATCTGATTGATTCGGTAGCCTTTCCGCGGACCTACTTGATCTCCACGAAGTCGGCGGCGTGCAGCGTGTAGATCGTGCCGCCGCGCGAACGGGGGACCATCACCCACAAGTTGATTTTGTCCAGTTGGTCGCGCGCGGCCGTAAAATGGACGATGACGGATCCCGGCTTCGACCGATCTTCCCGCAACGCCGCAGTGACGGGCGGGTTGTCTCCTTCGCCGATCCGCAGGTCCACGCGGCTGAAGTCCTTGAGCTTGTCCTCGGCTTTGAACTCGAGCTCCACGATAACGTGGTTGGGGTCCGTCGCCTTGGTTCGGACTTCCATGCCCAGTTCTTTGGCCCCATCCTTGGAGACAGGTGCGATTCCCCACAGGGCGAAGCAAGGGGCGGGGGCGAGGAAAAGCAAAACGGCTACGACGGAGATGCTGAAAATCGTTTTCATATCGTACCTTTTCGGGGTTGCGACGCCTGGGCGACTGGCATGCATGCCAGAATCATTGTCTAAGACGACACGGGGCAGGTTTTGGTTCCCCCCCAGGTCGCCGAAAGATGGAGAAGACAGCAGGTCGGTTCTGGTGCGGCTCGTGCCTCGCCACACCCTACGCAAGGCAAAGACGGAACCCTCACTCCGCCCAGTTCCCCTTTCCCCACATTCCCTCAATCGCTACCAT
>JBGSHH010000162.1:0-2028 GCA_041752355.1 Pirellulaceae bacterium
GACCACACATCTCTAAGTCGCGCGGTGAGAATTGCTGCAATTGCGGTAGTGAATAGGTGCTCCAAAATTCCGGCTTGATCGCCCCTTGCATGTCGGAGGCCATCGCCTGCAGCGATTTCTTGCAGACTTCCGGAAAACCGCCGATCTCATTCACCATCCCTCCACGCTGTCCCCCCATCCCCAGCGCGCACGTCTTGCAGGCGTTCTTCGAGCGCATCGCCTTCCAGAGCTTCCAATAGCCGCCGACCTGTCGGGCTTTGCCGAAGGTGTAAAAAATGGCTGGCCAACCGCCGCCTGAAGAGACCTTTTTCATCCGTATCGAACCCAGCAAGAGGGTGTAAATGGTGGCAGGGTAGAGAAATGAGAGATGCTGCGTAATTATAACCGCAAATTCAACCTGACGCTGCTTCGGGAACTGACATTGACATCCCCCGCCTAGCGCCCGAAACTAAGCAGCTGGTTCTTAAAGAAGTCGAGAATTCACCTGGATATGGGATACATCATGATGGCGATTCGCATGGGGAGTGTGCTGACGGTCGTGTTGCTAGTAGGCTGTGGAGCGACCGGACGCTGGGGCATGCCGCTGTGGATGCCTGGCACAACTGCGGCAGTGGCTGCGCAACCTCCCAAGGAAGACAAAGTGGCGGACGACGATCAAAAACCGAAGGAAGTCACCACACCGAGTGGTTTGAAGTACATCGAACTCAAGGAAGGTGACGGCGCATCACCCAAGGCGGGGCAGACCGTCGTGGTGCATTACACTGGCTGGCTGACCGATGGCACTAAATTCGATAGCAGCGTCGACCGCAAGACACCGTTCGAATTCCCCATCGGCAAAGGCCGCGTGATCGCCGGTTGGGACGAAGGCGTCGCGACCATGAAAATCGGCGGCAAGCGAAAATTGATCATTCCTTCTGATCTCGGGTATGGCGCTCGCGGTGCGGGCGGCAAAATTCCTCCCAATGCGACGCTGGTGTTTGAAGTGGAGTTGTTGGGAGTGAAGTAAGCCGTCGCACTTCGGCAGTACACCCCCCTCGACAGCGCCGTCGGAATGATCGACGGCGCATCGCCTGGCGGCACTTACTCGGCTGCCACGTTCATATATACCTTCAACGCCGATTTCTCCTCCACCAACAGCCGCATCATTTCTTTGTAGTTATCCAGTCCTTCGACCGGATTGGTGAGGATCTTTTGCAGCACGCCAGGGTACATCACTTCGCCTAAGGCGAGGTCGCGGATGCCGGATTCGAAGTGTTCGCGATTGGCGTTCACGGAGCCGACGAGCAACTTGTTGCCTAGCACGAATTCAATATTCACCTTGTCCGAGGGAACGCTGATTTCCTTCTTGCCGCCGGTGATGCTGGTCCAGACCAACACGCCGTTGTGACCCAGTACTTGCATACTGCCGAACGACACATCGCTATTGCCTGTTGCGTCGACGATGATGTCCGCCTTACCTACCTTCTTCGCCAGATCGGCGACCGAAGTTTCGCTCGTGCTGACATACGTCGCTTCCAAGCCTTGCACGATTTCGCTACTCAACGTTCCCGGTTTGCTCCGCGCGAGTGAATAAACCTCCAGGCCGCGCAGTTTGAGAATGAGCGTGGTGAGCAAGCCGATCTGTCCCACACCCATTACAAACGCGATCTTGGGACGCCACACCTTCATGCGGCGCTGCGCTTCGAACGCTTGCTGCACCGCTTTGGCCGCGCAGCTCATCGGCTCCATCAGCACATGCAAATGCTTTAGCCCTTGCGGCACGCGCACGATGTATTCTTCGTGATCGACGAAGTACTCGGTAAGGTAACCATGTCGCAGATTAATGCCGCGCTCGTAGTACACCTCCTCGCTCGTCATGTCGTAGGTGCCGATCATGTCGTAGATCGAGCCACCGGGCCGGCGCACCGTGGCGGTAACATAGTCGCCTGGCTTGACCCCTTTGACATTGGGACCGACCTCCATCACCACGCCAAACGATTCATGCCCCAGCACGAGAAAGTCGTAGCCAGGCGGAGCATTGCCATAGAG
>JBGSHH010000163.1:0-3626 GCA_041752355.1 Pirellulaceae bacterium
TGGGGATGGGCTGGTGGGGAGAGCCAAAATTGAAATCCCCTACTTGACAACTATTCATAACTTCTGTATCATATCCGAATCACATACGCTCCTTTGCTAACGGAGGTTGAGCGATGAAAGTTTGGATTCCGCGGTCACCACCCCTCGCCACCAGGAAAGTTACGGCCTGCACAGCCCCCTTCTGGGTCGAAAAGGGTAAGGAATGAGACAAGTCGCCGGCACCGTCTGAAACGCGTCTGGATCACATTTTGGAACGCGGTGTGGCGGATGTAACGCACGACGGGCAAAGACTTACCGCGTCGCTTGAAAAAATGCGTACGGATTTCAAACGGGTCGCAAAACGAGGTTGTAGGAAGTTGGGGAGGTTGGGTCGGTTCGACCCCTCAATGTCAAACCCAATGGAACCCCGGGTCGTTCGGCGGGGGATGTCAAACGATCTCCGCGGCGCTGGGGCAGCGCAGGCGTAACCCCGTCCTCGCTAGCGATTTGGGCTGGGGAGGGCCGCGTCACCGGCGGAAAGTTGGTCTAGCCAGGGAGGGAGGGCGATCATTACAATCCGCCGCCCAAGACTTGGCCACTGCGCGCCCATTTCCTGTATCACGTTGGGAGGCGAGCCGATGCCTGGCATCCGCCTGGCGAAAAACCTGTTTGGCGTATTCGCGACGCTGCTACTGCTGTCAGCGCTCTCGACGCGCGCCGCGGCGCAACCGCCGACGGCACCGCTGGAGATGCTGGAAGATGCCGAGCTGACCGATGTGGTCATGATCGATCCCGATCGTGGTTTCGCGGTGGGCGATCGGGGTGCGATATGGCGGACCGATGATGGCGGGCGACATTGGCGCGTGATTCCTTCGCCGCATGGATGTCGGTGGGAGTCCGTCTATTTTCACGATGAACAAAATGGTTGGATCGTCGGAGGTTATTCGCAACAACTCACCCATCAAAGCGTCGGCGTGATGTTGCGCACGCGCGATGGGGGCCGCAATTGGCAGCCGGTCGAGAAGCTGGTGATGCCGACGCTCAAACAGATTCGCTTCTTCGATGCCAAGCAGGGCTTCGCCGTAGGGCATGTTTCCAACTTCTATCCCTCCGGCGTGTTTCGCACCAGCGACGGGGGACAATCCTGGTCGCCGCTGCCTGGTCCCGCGCCGGTCGGTTGGTCGTCCGGCGCGATGCAAAGTCTGGATCGTGGATCGGTCGTCGGTCCCGATGGAAATGTCGGCATTGTCTCGGGGCAGGAGCTTAAGCCTGCGCGCGTGCCGCCGATTGGTCCGCGACCCGTACGCCGGGTGCAGTTTGGCGATGAACAACAGGGATGGCTGATTGGCGATGGCGGCCTGGTGCTGAGCACGGAAAGCGGCGGCTTGAGTTGGACCTTGCCAGCAGGCGAGGTGCCGCCAGTGATTCGCGAGCATGTTGATTTTCGCGCGCTAGCGGTGCGCGGCGCGCACGTTTGGATGGCAGGCGCGCCAGGTTCGATCGTGCTGCATTCGGCTGATCGCGGCGCGACGTGGGAAGTCTTTCGCACCGAGCATTCGCTGCCGCTGACGGCGCTCTGCTTTATCGACGACTATCGCGGCTGGGCGGTAGGCGCAGGTGGCGCGATTTTGGCAACGCGCGATGGCGGTAAGTCGTGGTTGGTGCAACGTCGCGGCACGTCGCGCATGGCGCTGCTGAATATTTTTAGCGACCCTCAGCGGGTGCCGCTGGAAGTGTTGGCGCGCGTGTCAGGCAACGATGGTTATCTCAGCGCGACGGAGATCCTCACGCGCGCTCGAGCGAATACGACGCACACCATGGCGGTTCCCAGCGAGGAGCGGACGCAAGCCGCCCACTCGTTGGTCGGCGGCAGCAGCACCGATACCGCGTGGCGTTTTCCGCTCCGCGATGAAGGCTTGAAACTCCCCGGCGAAGCGATTCTCGAATTGTGGAATCGGGCGAATGATGGTCGCGGCGCGGCGGCGCTCGAGAGTCAGGTGGTGCGCAAGATTCGCCAGTGGCGTCCCGATGTGATTATCACCGAGCGTTCTTCGCCGCGCGGTGACGACCCGCTAGCGCACCTTACGAATCAGATCGTGCTGGCGGCGATCGAAAAGGCAGGTGATGCGACGTCGTATCCCGAGCAAATCACCTGGCTAGGTTTGGAACCTTGGAAGGCGAAGAAGGTCCTCAGCACATTGCCGCCGGAAACGCCGGGGCTGATCAACATAAGCACGGCACAACTCGCGCCGCGGATGGGTGGCTCGCTGGCCGATGCTTCGAGCACCAGTCGCGGCCTGCTCTTTGCCGAGTTCACGCCTGCGACGCGTCAGCAAGGCTTTCAACTATTGATCAATCGCTTGCCGCAGGACATCGCCGAGCGCGACATCATGAGCGGCGTCACGATCGCGCCAGGGAGCGATGGCCGCCGCGCGCTATCCGAAACATCGCCATCGACATTGGAAACCTTGCGTCGCGAAGCGCAGCGCGCGCGTAACATTCAAACACTGATGAGCCGCAGCGCCGCCGATCCGACCAGCGGCGGCAGTTGGCTGGGACAGGTCGATGATCTCACCCGCGGCTTGAGCAAGTCGAGCGCGGCTAGCACGCTGTATGAGTTGGCGTGGCGCTACCAACGCAGCGGGCAATCGCTGTCGGCGGCCGAGGCGTTTCAATTGCTCGTCGATCGCTATCCCGAGCATGAACTGGCCGATGCCGCCGCGCTGTGGTTGGTGCAGTACTATGCTTCGAGCGAAGCCGGCGCGCGCTTTCGGCGCGGCACACGCACGCTCTCGGCAGACTCCAGCTTGCCGGAACGTCAAGCAAACTATTTGGAAGATGCCGATCAGCCGCGCGCCGAACGAACCGTGGCGGCTTCGCTCGCCGAAAAGCCGAATCTCATGATTCGCTCGCGCATTGCGACCGCCGCGCCAGGGCAAACGTCGCTCGATCGCGCGCATCAAGCGAACGATCTGGCGAAGATGATCGAGCAAACTCGCCCGCGATTGTATGCGCAGCCTGAGCTGCGTTTCAGCCTAGCGTCGGCACAGCGACAGATTGGTTTCGCGAAGCAAGCGGAGGCGATCTTTCATACCCTCGGTCAACAACGGACGCACGACGCCTGGTGGAGTTGCGCGCAAAGCGAGTTGTGGCTGACTCAACCGACGCCGTCCTCGCCCAAGCCTGTCGCGCAATGTCGCCGAGTGGGCACGCGCCCCAAGCTCGATGGCGAGTTGGACGATGTGATGTGGAAGGATCTCAAACCGCTGCCGTTGCAAGCGGTCGATCGCGATGTCGCGCTGCCGCCGGCGGTGGCGCTTATGGCGCACGATGGCGAATTTTTGTATCTGGCGGTAACCTGCCGGAAGCTGGCGAATGTCGAGTATCCACCGGCACCGAGTCAACGCTCGTACGACGATGATCTGTCGGGTCGCGACCGTGTCGAGTTATGTCTGGATATCGACCGCGATTATGCGACCTATTACTCGCTGGCGATTGACTCGCGCGGTTGCACAACCGATGCGTGTGTGGGCGATGCGACGTGGAACCCCAAGTGGTTTGTGGCTGCTTCGCAAACGGCCACCGATTGGACGGTCGAAGTTGCGATTCCCTTGACGGAGCTCGATACCCGTCCGCCACAAGCGCGC
>JBGSHH010000164.1:0-8076 GCA_041752355.1 Pirellulaceae bacterium
CCGCTGAAACGAGCGTAGCCTTTTTCGATGCAGAAGTAGGGATAGGCGAGCAATTCATTCGTACCGACGCCGATGATGCCGAACGTCGCTAGCGCCGTCGCCACGGCGCTCAAACCGGTCGAATTGGGCGCGGCGGGTGGCAAGCGAAAGCTCAGCCCGTTGACCAAATCTTGCCACTGCATGTGCCAGATGGGATCGAGTTGGAGCAAGCCCACATTGATTACCGTTATCAATGTAAAGCCTGCGACCAAAACGGTCGTCACCGTCTCGATGAAGCGATAGCGTCCCACCACCAGCAAGACCGACGTGACAATGGTGAGTATCCAGGCCCAGCGACGATCGTCGCCGACGCTGTAGCCGACGTCGGCCAGTTGCTTTTGCAGCGATTTGAGTTCCTTGTCCGCCTTCGCCTGAACCTCTTTGGCCGTCGCGGGTTCCTGGGACTTCAACTTCGTTGCTTCGGCCTCCGCCTGCCACAGATCGAACACGAGTCGATAGTTAGGATTGGACGTCGAAGCCGATTGCATCTCCGCCAGTAAGGCGTCGGCCTTGGCGGTCAGTTTCGCAATACGTGCTTCCGGAGGAGGCGTTTCGGATTTTCGCAAGCGCACTTCGGCGGTGGTGACTTCCCACTGCGTCTTGCGTTCCATCAACAAGTTGTAGTCGCGTCCCTCTTGCGAAATCGGTGCACTAATCGCGAGCGCCTGACCCACGCCGCCAACGATGCCGCCGAGTTGTCCCAAACTGGAGACGAACATCACGAACCAATACCAGATCATCCAATTGCCCAGCCGCTTCAAACGCGGGCCAGGCACATCGTTGAGACCCTCCATCGTGGTCTTGCCGGTGATGATCGAGAAGCGACCAAACTCCACCTGCACGAAGACTTTGATCACGCAGCCGATCAAGATCAGCCACAGCAGCCAATAGCCAGCTTTGCCGCCGGTCGAGGTGGTGCCGATCAGCTCGCCGGAGCCCACGATCGAGCCGGCGATGATGAGGCCCGGCCCGAGGCGCGACAGAATGCCCAAGACCGATGTAGGGGGCGTTTCCACCAAACTCACATGTGGATGTTTGGGGGAAGGTTTCTCGGCGGGATCACTCATGTCGCGATAGGCTCAAGGAGAGGAGGGAGGAGAGTCCCAACTACCGTAACCGACGCGAAAGGTGGAGAAAAGAGTTGGCGCGCGCGTGTCGAACGATTTATGGAAATTAATCGCGAAAAATCGACCCACTTGCTCAGGCCGGCGGTTCCTGCATCGGATCCAGCATTGGATCGATCTCTTCTTGGGGAACGGCGGGGGTTGGTTGCTCGATGTCCCCTTCGTCGGAATAGGGAATCGGTCCTGCCGGATCAAACGCTGAACCAACCCGTCCATGGAAGCGGTCAGTGCGTTCCCACTTGCCGCCATAAGCGGGATAGGCATAGTCGAACGGTGTGCAACAGACCGAACAACCAGCCGACGAAACGATGCTGAGCAGCAGCGCGGCCACGATACCAAGACGGGTCATTGTGCTAACTCCAGAATCGTCGATAAGGATTGGCGACCGCAGGCAAGAACGCCCTGGTACCAAGTTTCGCATTCAAGGTATCGACGATTCCGGTTGGGAACTTTAGAGCGACTTTAGCGGTTGTAGCGACCGGTCATCACGGAGCAACAGCGAGTTTCTTCCAGAACGTCGCCATCTCCCCTTTGTCGCCCACGAAATCCATGCGGACTAACAGCGTGCCAGCTTTGCCAGCACATTTCGCGAGATCGACTTCGAGGTCTTTCCATTGTTGGGGCTGCTTGCTTGGATCGAATGACTCCGACCAGAGCGTTTCTCCAGCAAATAGCACCGACATCTTGGCCGCCACGTTGTCGCCGCTAAACGCAAAACGGATCCGCAACTTGCCTGGCGACTTGTCGCTGGCTGGGAGATCGCAAGCAAACAGAATCGGCTGTTTGGGTCGGACGCACACGCCGAGCACATCCCGCTCACCGTAAGCTTCGTCTCGCTGTCCACTATCCCCGTTTACGCCACCCGCCAGTAGCGGAAAATGGGGTAGCAACCGCTCGCTGGCATTGAGTAGTGCTGGCTCAAGACCGATTGCCCAGGGTGAATGGGAATCAGCGGCGGGAGTGGCAATGACGACATCGGCCTTGGGAACGAGTTCCCACAATTTGCGGTTGGCGTTGTCGTTGCCGTTTTCGTACCAGGTCCAAATCCGATCGTTGTATGTCACCAGGGGACCGAAATGCGGTTCGCTGTTTTCCAATTGTGGCAGCGGCAGTGTCCCCTGCGCGATTCCGGTGTTGAGATCGACCCAAACGAGCACGGGGTAGAATCGATCTTTTTTATCTTTGGGCGATTGCTTCTGCACGTAGAGTAAGCCGTTTGGTCCGCCCAGTGCGATGGCGTCGAAGACAGCAGGACGACTATGCCGCCAAAGCAATTTACCATCGTTGGCTTGCAGCGCGAGGAACGAATCCGCGGTACGCAGGATGAGCTTGCCATCCACCTCGCCCACCAGCGTTTCGATTTCTGGCAACACTTGCGACCAGATCAGGCGACCGGTATCGACATCCACGCATTCGATCGACCTCACACTCGGTTGCGTCAGGTAGGCTTTATCGCCAATTACCAAAGGGCGTTCAAACGATTGCTTGACCCAGGCGGTTTCCTCTTCCGGTGGTAGTGAAACATGCTTGCGAATCCAACGCACATTGCCACTTAAATCGCAGCAGACAGAGACGCCTCCCAGCGTCGCCAAGATGGCATCGTCGAGCGCGGTAACTTCACATGCTCGCCGCGTCCACCAGACATCATTGACGCGGACGAGATTGGTTTGCTCCTGCGGCTCGCCGGTGTCGCGGTCGAATTTAGTGAGTCGCAACAAACCTTGGCCTTGTTCGCCGCGGGTCATAGTCAGCGCGACCAACTGGTCTTGAATCAAAAGCGGATCGGAAACGACAAACTCGTTGTTCGGCTGCTCGCTGGTCCAGACCAGTTTGCCGCCGGCGGTCTTGTCTAAGCAAACCAACATCGGGCCGGTGCCATACAGCACGCGCGCGTAGATGAACTTGTTCGTCACCAGCGGTCGCATCGGAATGAGCGACCAGTCGCGCGCTCGCAGGCGATTGCCTGGGAAGTTCTCTGCCATCCACAGGCGTTGGCCGTTGTTCAAATCGAAGGCACCAACGTGGAAGCGATTGGAAACGTACAGCACATTTCCTTCCACAACGGTCGCTAGCTGGCGTTCCCACCAATTGATCTTGAGATTGCGAATATCGCGCGTAATTTCATCGTTGGGGCTTTCGCCACCGTGCCCACCGGGATCGGGGCGTTGTTGCAGCTCATAGCCTTGCATCTTGGGAGCGGGAAAGACGCGCTGCTCGCCCCCGATCACGCGCTGACCACCGGTCGCCGCATTCGCCTGCCGCATATCCGCGACCATCGCCTCAAACTCTTGCGGGCTAATCGTCATCTCGCCAAAAATGACCGGCCGGGTTACTGGCTGACCAAGATCGGATCCTTGCATCGCCGCCGCCAATCGCATGCGCGCTTCGAGGTCGTGCTTGGCGGACGACGTGGCGGTGTGCGTGGCTCGTTCGTATTCGGCCAGCGCCCGCGCGAACCAGCCGCTAGATAAGGCGCGATCGCCCAGCCAACGATGAGCATCGGCGGCGGCCTCATTGGTGGCGAATTGCACAGCGGCTAATTCCACGGCCGCCACATTATTCGCGTTGATCGATTGCTTAACGCGCAGTTGGGCCAGCGAGCCGAACTTCTCATTGAGCGCGGCTTGCAATTGCGGATACTGACGCACCGCCAGACGAATCGCCGAAGGGAGCGCCACCAGCAATTGGCGATCGCGTCCATGCGGCGCAACACCCGTCACGGCGTCGGGGCTGATCGAAGTGATCATCCGTGCGGCATCTTCGTAGGCGTCACTATCAAGAACTGCTTGCATTTCCGCCAGCACGTTGTAGGCGTCTTTACTCAGTTCTTCCACAAGCAGCGGTCGCCAGGTACTCTTCTTACGCGTGATATTGGTTTCGACACTCGCCCGTCCTGGCCGTTCGCGAGCGGCGACGACTTCGGCCCACTCGGCCAGCTTCGATTGCTGATGCCCCTGATAGAATCGCAGCATCTTGCTGAACTCGAGCACCTCGTTCCATTTGCCTTCGTACAGCAACTGGGCCAGTTCCAGGCGAATGGTTTTCTCATCGGCCACGCGATAGTTGTGACGAAACCACACCGGCGAATCGGTCACTGCCTGACGAACCAACGAATAAGGACGCACGCCCGACTTTTCCTGCGCGCGCTCCGCCAATTTGAAATAGCGCTGCCAAAGTTCGAGCGCCCAAGCGCCATTGCGCGTGTCGGTCAACAAGGCGGCTTCGCTATAGAGAGCAAGCTGTTGTTCGTAGGGAATGCCACGGGCTTCCGCGTCGTCGAGCAGCATGCGAATCAGAGGCACGCCCAGTGCGGTATCGCAACCTTTGGCCAAGGCACGCAGCGCCGCCGTTCGTTGCCAGGCGCTGGCGTCAACACCCGCTGGCAGCGCTGTGGTCACTTCGGCGATCCACTGCGTGATAGTGGGTGTTTGCGCGCTAGTCAGTACCGGCACCTTTTGTAAGAGTTCCGTATCCGCCAGAGCGGCCAGCGCGGGCAAGGCGCGAAGCGTGATGCGATGGAGTTTGATGCGGCAGTCCGGCGTGCCGCGCGTGTAGGTGAGCGCTACCGAATTGACGCCTGCGCTAAAGTGCGGCTCGACCGCTTCCCAGGCGGCGAAGTGCTGGTCATCAGCACCGATCGCATAATGCATCGTGCCTGCGCCGCCGATCATGCGTACGAATTGCTTCTGGGCGCTCACATGCGTTGTCGCGCGATCGCGATAGCTGCCAAAGCCCCCTTCGCGGAATTCATCGCGGCGCAGCATCGTGATCATGGAGACGGGCTTGGTGTCCGAGTTCTTTAAGAACCGCACCGATCCCTCGGGTTTTCGCTGGTCCGCTGTCAGGAACACACCACTCCCTGGCGTCGCCCCGGAAAGCTCCACGATCACCTCACACGGCAAGAGCGGATTGAGCGGCGCACTGATGAAGCCGACTTCGTTGGAACCATCGGCGATGAGTTCAATCGACCCGTCAGGATGCTTGATGACCTGCGCTTTCTCGGTGAGTTGCTCATGCCAATCGAGTTCCGCCGGCTTGAGGAATTCCGCCATCACCGGGGGCGGAGCTGCCAGATCGGGCGCATCCTTAATTGGAACCAGTTCAATACCAATGAAGGCGGCTTTGCCATCGAAATAAACATCTTGCGGCGGAGCACTCAGCGGCGCACGTAGCAGCACGATATCGCCGCGTGACAGCAGCAAATCGCCTGCTTGCCAGCGAATCTCCAGCGGCCCGCCACTAAAGCGGACTTCGCTCCGCGCGGCGCGACCCGCATCGGTCGACGTGAGGGCGAACGTGGCCGGTTGTTGCTCGCCTGCATTGCGCGTCGTTTTGTAAGCACACCAGGTGTAGCCTTCGTCTTGATAGTAGGCGAATGTCACCCCTTCGGTGCCGTGATAGAAATGGATGCGCAGCCGATTGTGATTCTCCAGCGCCAAGCGTAGGGCGACGTTCTCTTGCCAAGGCGATCGCAAGCGAAAGACGCCATCCAACTCGCCGCACTTGGGATAGGTATCGCCGATCCGCACGGTGGCTTCACCAATCTTGCGCTGCTGATTGGGGACCGTTTCAAACCAGCGCATCAAGTCGGGAACTTGCGGCAGTGACTTCGTCGTATCAAATTCATCGAAGCAAATTGTGTCGAACGCCTGCGGTTCTCGTGCTAGGGCGCTGTCCCACGGTTCCGTTTTGGCGATCACCTCGTTGCCGGTGACGTTGGGAGCGGTGGCGTCACTGATGGTTGCTTCGGAAGAAATCACCAGCTGGCTGAGATGCGGGAACAATCCGTCCCGTTCGAGCTTGAGGACGTTCTTCCCCTTCTTAAACGTGAACGGGCCCGCGGTGAACCATTTTTGCTGCGGCGGATGATAGCCACCGGAGTTTCCGCCTGCGATTTCCTGGTCGAGCTTCTTATAGTTGAGCGAACCCTTGAGCGGCCGCGACTCGCCGGAGGCATAGCGTAAATGCAAAAAGTAACGGGCGTCTTTGGGAAGCGCGAACTCGTATTCGACGTTTTGCTTCTTGTCGCCCTCGGAATGAATCACGATGTCCGCAGCGCTGCCAAACTCATGGTTGTCGATCTTGACAGTGCCGCGCACAAAACCAGTGGCGGGGATCGCTAACTCAAACTTCGGCGGCTTGGGTTTATCGAGCGGTTCGACGGGCGGAGTCTTGCCATCGCCAGATTCATCGCCGGGATCGACAGCGGGCGATACGTCTGGTCCAGGCGGGGCCGGATCGGGAACGACGTTTTTCTTGTCGGTATCCTCCGGCGGTTTCTTTTTGCCCGCGGCCAGCGGCTGCTTTTCCGTCGGGGGACGCAACGCGTTGACGAACACCGCGCCCACCACCGCCGCCATCAACAGGCAAGCGCCGATCCCGAGCAACCATTGCCAGGGACGGGCTTCGCTGGCGCGCTGCTGAGACTGAGCCTTGTGGATGATCGCATCGGGCGAAACGGTAAAGTTCCCCAGCACTTGCGTGAGGTAACTTTCGGTTTGCAGATACTCGGAGAGCGCCTGGCGCAACTCCGCCGACTCGCTCAGCCGCGAACGCAGCAAGTCGAGTTCTTCAAAAGAAAGCTCCTCCGGCGTTTTCTGCTGGAGGAGCTCGATTAGTTTTCGATCGACTGGATTCGTGGTATCGCTCATGGCATTAGTGTAATGAGCGGGCGGGGCTGTAGGTTACACTCGCCTTGGATGATACCAGAATTATCCCTCTTCCGGCGTCAATTTCCGGTCGAGGCAGTTCTTCAGCGCCTGTCGGGCGCGATACATCAAAAGCTTGATCGCCCCTTCGCTGCGGCAGAGCCGTTTACCGATATCCTGCAGCTTCATTTTCGCGTGATATTTCAGCGCCAAAGCCTCGCGAGCGCTCTTACCCAGCGATTCCAGGCAGAGCGGCAAATGCTTGACGGCGTCCTCGCTCTGGTCGTGAACGTCGGAAAACGTTTCCAATTCCAGGCAAAGCTCGGTGAAGGCCACTTCCCGGCGCCGGTGCTTCCGCCGGACATGCTCCCGCAGCAAATTGCGAGCAATTCCGATCAACCACGGACGGACGGCGGAGGTGCGGGCGAATTTCTCGCGGCCCAAATAGCAGCGGAGAAACACTTCCTGACACAAATCTTCCGCGTCCGACGACTCGACCATCCGGGCACAAAAGTAGCCATAGATGGCACCTTGATGCAACTGGACCATGGTAGCGAACGCTGCTTTGTCACCGCGCTGGGCGGCTTCAAGCAGGACAATCTCCGGATTGACCGCTTCAGCCGTGGGGGACGCTGAATTGGTCTCAAACAGTCGCGTGAGGGAGCGGCCGTGCGTGTCGCCCAGGGGGATGGTCGTCGTGATGGCGCCCATGGGTGACCTTTCTGGGAAAACGGGTGGGATCGAACGGTAGGCGTGTTAAGTTTAATCGATCGTCAAGGGAAAATGCAAATTCCAGGTGGGGGAATTATTTGATCCCGCGTGGAATCGGACGCCTGCCTTCGGAGTCTTACGTTCTTGAACCCTCATTTTCTCCGCATGGCGGCAGATGATCCCTCCCCTCCGGACACGAACGAAATCACCAAGGGCTCAACAACAAACTCATCGATCCCACCGATGACATCGGCAAGACGGATGGCGAGATCGTCTGCCGAGAGCGGCTCGGCGGCATGCTGAAGTTCTATCATCGCACGGCGGCCTAGCGCTTCGCCATTGCGAAGCCAGCAACTTGCGTTCACTGCTGCGCGCTCCACGAAAATCGCCGCATTTCGCCGTCCCACTTCCCTACGCAAGTCGTAGTCAAGCAGAGTTGGTTCGGCTGAGGTGAATGCGTCTAAAGTCAAATTGGCAAGGAATTAACCGTCGTTTGACATTTTGCACCATACGGCCATCGTTTCTATTTTTGCACCATACGGGGATAGACTTTC
>JBGSHH010000165.1:0-6806 GCA_041752355.1 Pirellulaceae bacterium
ATTTATGTTCGAAATACGAGACGGACTAGCAAATCCATACTACCAAATGCTCATTCCGGAACCGTCAATGACTGCCCATTGTGCTCCGGTCCCAGTTTCAACAGGAACGGCACCGCGCGTTCGGCCCATTGCTCGGCGGAAGGATAGGCGGCGGCCGATTCGGCCCAACAGCTTTGCAGCATGTCGGTGTTGATGATGCCAGGATTGAGTGGAATTGCCGCCATGCCATAAGGTAGTTCATCGGCGAGCGCCCGCGTGAGGCCTTCGACTGCAAACTTCGACGCGCAGTACGGTGCGACCTCCGGTGACACCGATCGCCCCCAACCGCTGCTTAGATTTACAACGACTCCTTGTCCGCGATGGATCATGGCAGGCAGAAAATGCCGCACCACGTGAAAGACACCTTTAATGTTCACATCGATCACTCGCTCGAAGTCGGCCAGTTCGACTTCCCACAGTGGACGAGTTTGATTGATCACGCCTGCGTTGCTGATCAGTAGGTCCGGCGCTTCACCACCGGCCAGCACGCTTTCGGCCCATGCCCTCACCTGACGATCATCAGCGACGTTCACAACGTCGAATCGATGCGGCAGCGGAAACGCCTTGGTGAGCGCGGCAACAGTCTCTTGAGATTGGGAGCAGCCGACAACATGATGCCCGCGCTCGACAAATCCCGCGGTGAGTGCTCGTCCCAGTCCCCGTCCAGCGCCAGTTATGACAATTCGCATTTTGGAATTCATGAGATTGATCCTGGGTCGATTTCCGTCGCCCCAGTCTAACAGGTTTTACTCGTCCTTTGCGATACTCCGCCACACCAAGATATCTGAAAAAAGGCGCACGACGGGCGCTGCGGATGTATCGACAAAGCGGTCGGCGTCCACGACAACGCCCTGGGCGATTCGCAAGGCGACGGCGATATCTAAGTGTGCGTGATCGCTCGTAATGTGCGCGGTACTCAGCAATTCCACGGAGCGTGACGCATGCCGTAGCGCACCACGCACATTCCCTTCGCGCAGCTTCACCCCCATCGCTCCCAGCTTGATTAACCCTTTCAAGTAGTCAGCCGCATCCCCCCGGCGACCATCCATGTGCCACAGCGACTCCCAGGCTTCATGGGCCTCCCAGTAGTATCCGCGATTGAATAGATCGATACCGTAGCGATAGGTGAGCGAAATCGTCCAGTCATCTCCAAGCGTTAAAGGCGGAATCAACTCTTTTCCATAACTGTGCCCTGCGGGACTGGAAATTGGATGCGAAAACTTACCAGGGACGTAGGAATACGGCGGCAACGGGAGAGCGGGGGCGTATCGCGGCGGCTGATCCATGGTTAGAAGAACGTGCGCACCGCTTCGACCACATTGTAAGCATCATCCACCACCGGCAACCATTGCCAGCGATCAAACGTCGTGCAGGGATGCGATATGCCGAGCGAAACCATGTCCCCAACTTGCAGTGGCGAGTTGGTCGGCAACGTGCAAATGCAATGCTGATCGTTTAAGCCTGCGACGACGTGCTCCACCGGGATCGCCTGGGGGTGGTCATGTTCGCAAGGGCGATACCATTGTTCCAGCGTCGGCAAATGGAGATCGAACGAGATATCGCGTTTGCCGCAGGTGAGTATCACGCGATCCGGTTCGGGACGGGACTGCACGTATGCCCAAACTTCCAATGCGGGCCGCAAGCCTTCGCCGATTTGCGCCACCGGCGCGAATCGTGCTTGCAACTGCTCGTGAAGCTTGCGATAGAAAATGCTGTCGTGCGTGAGATAGCAACCGCTCCTAATGATCACTTCGCGTTGTGGGTCTGCAATGCCATCGGTTCGCAATTGCAGACTCGTCAGCGGACCAACAACTTGATCGAAATAGGCCGAACCGCCTGCCGAGAGAATAACCGTCCCCTCACCAAAAAGATTTGCCGCGAGCATTTGCCGCGCCGCCTGCCCCATGTCTTGCGCAAAGGCTAACACTGCCGCCGCCGTCTCATCGGGGGTAGGGGCGGAGATCGAGCCTTCAAAGCCTTCGACACCCCGCAAACTTAAGTAGGGGGTATGTTGCTTTACAATACGCGCCAGTGCCACCGCTTCCTCCACAGTGCGACAGCCACAGCGTTTGCGTGGGACGCCCATTTCGATCAGTACTTGCAATGGGCGACCCATGCTGCGCGCCTTGGTGGCGGCGGCGAGCATCTCCACGCCCGCAACGCTATCGACCAAACAGTAAAAATCGAAGTCGGCATGATGCGCCAATTCACCGAGAATGTAGGCGATATTAGCGGGACCAACCAGCTGGTTCGCCAGCATGATCCGCGACACGCCATACTCGCGGGCGATACGCACTTGATTGGTGGTGGCGAACGTCATGCCCCACGCTCCATCGGCCATTTGTCGCGCGAAGAGTTGCGGCGACATCGTCGTCTTGCCATGTGGCGCAATCTTGACTCCGGTAAGCTTCACGAACGCCTGCATCCAACGACTATTGTGATCGAGCGCCGATCGCTTAATCACCGCCAGCGGCAGCGGCAAATCCTGACGCAACACGTTCCAATTACGCTCGGCGATAAGCCCCAGCGGAAACGGTGGCGTATTGCCAGGAATACCTTTGAATTTGTCCGTCAAGGGCGAGTCAAGCAGTGCGGTAAGATTCACGGTAGGCAACTGATGGGAAGTAGATTGAACAGGAATCAAAACGGCGGCCCGCATTATACCGCCTTCACTCCCGGCTTCGTAGGATGCATCCCCAGATCAGTCCCTGCTAATCGGCATTAGACTTAGACTGACATCGGGTCGGATCGAGAACTCCAACCCACGAACCAACGACAATTCTCAATGCTCACCTGCCTCCCGTGCCACCACCCTGGCCTCGATATGCTTTCGCGTGGCGGAAAGGCTACGCAGCTCCTGGCGGCGTTCCTTGGGCAGAAACTCACGCTCGGTGAGTTCGGGATCATACTGGGTCCATGATTCGCGGACCGTGGTGGCGCGAATCTCGCGCAAAGCGTCGGCATCGAACCAGCGGGCGACATAGTCCCCGCGCTGCCAATCGCGCTGTGGAATCTGGGCCGGCGTCTTGAGTAGTCGCCAGGCTCGCACATGATAACGAGACTGCGAGGCAGACCAGTCGTAAAATAGAACCTGGTCAAAGACGAGCTTGCCATGCTCATCAAAAAAATGGTTAATCTCGATCACGTCCACGCGATCAAGAACCACATGTTCCGGCGGGTTTACACTGTAAACCGCCCATGCCAAAGCTAAAGTAAGTGTAGTGCTGCCCACGAGTTTCCTCCTTGAAACTTGGAGTGAAAGTCCTTCGTGAGCGCCGGCGCACATCGCATCAGTATTCATTATCGGGCGCGAACGCAAGATCAACTTATCGGAATCTTCGCAATTGACGCTTTTTTGCGGATTTTAGCCGCCCGACGTGTTAGCGATCCAAGACCATGGGAAGTGAATCGAATCGCCCCCAGGGGCCGAATTGCACGATGATTGCCATACGGATTCGCCTCCCACAGACGGTACAACGATCCCTGGAACGTCCTGAATCTCGTTGACTTGCCACCTTAAACTCCCGATAATCAAAGCACGCGTGGAAGTCGCCTTTCGTCCGCTATGCTTCCGCCGTCCCTGCGCAAGGAGTTCGCCATGGAGTTTTCTCGACGTCAATTGCTCGCCGCTGGTTCTTTGGCCGCACTCCCGGCGATGCTTTCTCCACGTTGGGCCTGGGGTGACGATCCGACGAAACCTGCAGAATCCGTGGACGGCAAATCCGCTGACAATGAGCAAAAGCATCTTTTCGACGAATGGACCAACGCGTCGGAACGCGCTGTATCGCGCGGCATCGAATGGGTCATGAAGACGATGCACCGCGATGGCGGGTGCGGGATTGATATCGGCCAACCACCGGATATCGGGTGCACGGCGATGGTGGGACTCTCGCTGTTGTCGCTTGGCAACACACCCGTCGAAGGTACGCGCAGTCGCGAAGTCCGCTCGATCGTCAACTACATGCTACGTCAAGTCGAAACCATGCCGACCGACGATATCACTTCGCAAGTTCAGACGCAGTTGCAAAACAAGATCGGTCGCCATGCGCACACCTTCTTCGCGACAGTCTTTCTGGCTGAAGTCGTGGGCGAAGGCTACGACCCCGAGCCTGTCCGCAAAGCGCTCAAAAAGTTGGTGAACGTGATCGTCGAACAGCAAACCAACGACGGTCATTGGGGCAATACTTCCTGGGCACCGACACTCGGCACCGTCATGGGTTGGGTCGCGCTGCGCGCGTCGCATCAAGTTGGCATGAAGGTTGGCGGCTCGCCAGATAAAACGGCTGAACACTTGGAGGGCCAAATGAAAGGGGGCCTGAATCGCAACAGTGGTAGTTGGATGCACGAATTATATAAGAACGCCACAGGCGTACGGGTGCTGTACGAACTGCAAAAGGAAGACGATGAAGTCGCCAAGAATGCCTTTAAGCAAGTGCTCGACTTGGTCCGCAAGGATAACACCGCCTTTTCGCAGGCGGGTGGTGAAGAGTATCTGGCTTTTCATCTCATCACCGAAACGATGTTGCAAAAAGGTGGCGAAGACTGGAAGACCTGGTTCCCAACCGTGCGCGATAAAATCGTCGATGTGCAAAATCAAGACGGCAGTTGGACGGGCCATCATTGCATCACCAGTCGCACCTTTTGCACCGCCGCCGCTTGCCTGGTGTTGTCGTCGCCCAATCGCTTCCTGCCGATTTCCCAGTCGTAGTGTTCTCCGGACGGCTGGATCTTTACATCCGTCTCTTGTGTGTATGGGTATGCTCTCTTGCTCGTCCCGCCAGTGAAAAATGACGCACGACTGGGATGGAACACGCGATCCCTCCCACAAATTCCCAGACGTTCCTTCTTGGCGACGATCAGCGCTGGCGCTCTATTGAGTCAGCAAGCTTTCGCGGCAGAAGAAGAAAAGGCAACGCTGGAATCGCGCGCCAAAGCAGCCCTCGCCCGAGGATTGGAGTGGCTATTTAAGCAACAAGCTGACGATGGCGCGTGGCATTCGCAAACCTACGGAGCACTGCGGCAAGGCGCTGCGCTCACTTGCCTCGTGCTCTATGCTCTGGGTCACTTGCCCCGCGATAGTCAAAAGAAGTTCGACGACGTCGCGCGTAAGGGCTTCAGGTACTTGGAGCCGGGTCTGGCGAAACGTAGCTATGTCGCTGGCCCCGATGGTTCACTCGATTATCCCACTTACGCCACGGCGCTGTTGGTCACAGCCTCGCGGAGGTTCGAATTTGGCTTGAAAGCGGATGTTCGCAACAAGCTCATCGACTGGATCGCCAGTGGCCAGTTGCATGAAACCCGTGAGTTTACCGCAGATAGCGTGCATTATGGCGGTTGGGATTTGATGGGAGCCAGTCAGGTGATCGGGCTGACCTCCGACACCACCGTGAGTTGCTCGTGTTTCGCGCTGGAAGCAATTCATGACGTGAAAACTCCGGCCATCGCCAAAACTCTCGCCCGCGCACGTGGCTGGGCATTACGCTGCCAAGACCTGACAGGCGATGGCGGCTTCTGGTTCTCGCCAGATGCCACGTCGATCAATCATAAGGCTGGCTATGTGAAGAATGATGCCACGCAACCGCGGACTTACGGCAGCAGCACCAGCGATGGCTTACGCTGCTTGCTCTATACCGGCGCGGACGCGCCAGCAAAGAACGTCGCCGCTGGTGTGAAGTGGTTCGTCGATCACGCGGAAATGAAATATGTCCCGGGCTTCGACGAACCAGAGGATATCAACGGTTGGGGAATGGGTTTGCGATTCTATTACTACCAATCACTGGCCAAATTGCTTGGTGCCTTGCCGAAGGAGGTCGCCGCCCAGCGTCGTACGGCGATCTTGGAGCAACTACTCGCACTGCAACTTCCGGATGGCCGCTGGCAAAACGAAAGCTCGCGCATGCGCGAAGACGATCCCCTCATCGCTACCTGCCTTGCGATTATCGCGCTCGTTTAGCGTCCCTTGAAGACACGGGACGATATGAGCTTCCCTTCTTCTCGCCCCGTCCTCTTTCGAAGATGGATTACCAGTTCCGTCCCCTGCCCTTGCATGGCGAGCTTGATCCCTCACCGCGCCCTTTTTTGTCTTCGACTATACTATCCACATGCGTCTCACTCTCTGGCTTACCGTCGCCGCCATTGTTCTGCCACTGTTGGCGCTGGTGGGCAAGCTACTGTTCGGCACACTGCGCGACTTCTTCGGTGCCTGCGAGTCCCTGTTTATTCTCGACCTGAGCGCGGCACTCACCGGCGAAGAGCGCGACGCCAAGCCAGGCAAGTTCGTATTGGCGCTGTTCGTGGTCTTCGCGCTGGTCGCAACCGTGACCACCTACTATCTCGTCTCCCGCCATCTCTTTGGCATCGCAGAACCTTGGCGTCCGTAGTCGTGACGTCCTACAGGATGCATCTTCTTCTCGATCCGCCCCATGACCGTCCACTATTAACTAAGCGGCCCATTCTTACTCATTATCGTGTCCGTGGAGCGATCAGGGCCGCTGGCCCTTTGAATCGCACGCCGAATTTACAACTTGCGCTCGCGAGAAGGAGATTGCGCGTGCCACCAAGCGGTCAGGCGGTGGTCATCCGCTTGATCGTCGAGCAAGAACTCCGACGCGAAAGCAGCTTCGATCGCATCGTAGTTGTCGGGTTCGCCGTTGGCGTCGTCGCCTGCGCCGGAGTTGAGGAAATTAATCACCCACGCGGCATCTAGCGGACTAATGACGTCGTCGCCCGAGACGTCGCTGTAATCGGGTGCGAGCGTGCCGCCTGTC
>JBGSHH010000166.1:0-5267 GCA_041752355.1 Pirellulaceae bacterium
CCGCTGGCGTACCCGAAGTGATCGAGCACGACCAGACTGGTCTGTTGATTCCAGCGCACGACGCCGCTGGCTATGCGCGTGGCATGGAATCGCTCTTGTCGCAACATACTCATCGCGCTGACATCATCGATCGGGCCTTCCGCCAGGTGTCAGCGCGCTGCTCCTGGGCGAACTACTGCCAGAACATGCTGGCACTCTACGATGAACTGCTCGCTCAGTAGCACTTCTTCTTTCGCGCGATGAGCGTTCTATGGCTCAGTCGCTCTTCTTGCTCGTCAATAAGCTTACCACCACCAGCACTAAAAAGCCGAGTGGAATTGTGAGAATCGCGGGCTGGCTGAAGGGAACAAGGCGGCCTCGGGGGCGAGGCGATAAACGTCCTTAAAGGCTTCCTTGCTGAGCAATACCCATATTAATGACGTCGTCATGCCGACTAAAATCGAAGCGGTGATGCCGTATTTGGTGGTCCGCTTCCAAAACAGCAACATCACCAGCGCCGGCAAATTGGCACTGGCGGCGATATTGAAAGCCCAGCCGACCAGGAACGTCACGTTCATTTTCTCGAACAAAATACCTAGCACGATGGCGATCGCGCCGACGACCACGGCGGTGATTTTGGCGATGCGAATCTTCTCGTGATCGGTCATCTTCCAGCCGGTCAACGTCACCACCAGGTCGTGCGCCACCGCGCCGCTGGAGGCCAAAATCAAGCCGCTGACCGTCCCCAGCACCGTCGTAAACGCAATCGCCGAGACGAAGGCAAACGGCAATTCGCCGAAGCTGCGCGCCAGTAGCGGCGCCGCCATGTTGCTATTGGTCGGATCGAGCACGCCGCTCGTCATCGCGCCAAAACCCAGGTAAAGCGTCAGCACATAGAAAAATCCGATGCTGGCGATGCCAACGACCGTGCTCTTGCGCGCTGAAGCTTGATCCTTCACCGTGTAATAACGAATCAAGATATGTGGGAGGGACGCCGTGCCGCAAAACAGCGCGAGCATCAGCGACAGGAAATCGAGTTTCTTCAGCGGATCATCACTCCGCACGCCAGCGAACGTGGGGCTGGAGCCAGGCGTGAGGAGATCCGAACCCGTGCGCTCGACAGGATAGAACAGCGTATATTCCCCCGATTCGTCGCTGATGATGTGCGGATCTTTTAGCCACGTAATGAACGAACTGGCCTGTAAGGATTCAAAGTAGGCCAGGGGGCCGATAGGGCCGGTTTCTTGCACGACTTTGCCATCCTTCACTAGCTTGGAGATCTGCCCCACAGGATAGAAATCCCCTTGCGTTTTCCCTTCGCTGTCGGTGGCGGGGACACCATTGACATATTTCTTGTCCCCTTGCACGCGTCGATACTGCACTTCCATCATCGTGCTCGTAGGATCAATATTGCCGGCAGCGTCAACTTTCCAGTTCACCTTGCGGAAGATCGAGAGTTTCGTCGATTCGACATCCTCAACGCGAACATAAGGCTTGTCTTTCCAGGCTTCCGCTTCGGGCAACAGCACGGAGCCGGTATGGACTTTGAAATACTCCACCGCGTTTACCGGCAGCACTTCGTGAAACTTCTCATTTTGCAGCTGGGGCTGTGACGTCAATCCTCGCTGCAAGATTAAGACGGTCAAGCCCGCGCAAAAGATCACCAGCAGTGAACCCTTGATGAACTGCACCCAGGTCGTCGAAACCATGCCGGCAGTAACGACGATCAAAATCACCACAATGCCGACGCCGATTACGCCAATCGCGTGAGGGGAAAGGCCGAGTACCGGGGAGATGCCCAGCAGCGGCTGAATCAGTGCGCCGGCACCGACCATCTGTGGAATGAGATAAAAAATGCTCACCACCAGTGTGCTGATCGAGGCAGCTAGTTTAATGCCGCGACTGTGGAACTGGCTATCGAGCGCGTCGGCGAAAGTATATTTGCCGAGCCGCTTGAGTGGTTCGGCGATGACAAACAAAGCCACGATCCAGCCCGCCAGGTAGCCAATCGAGTAGAGAAAGCCATCGTAGCCGTAAAAGGCGATCATGCCGCAGATGCCGAGGAACGACGCTGCGGATAGATAGTCACCAGCGAAGGCGACGCCGTTAACGAGCCAATGCACCTGCCCATGCGCGGCGAAATAGCCTTGCGCACTTTTGGCTTTCGAGCCAAGGTAAAAGCTGATGCCGAGCACCACAGCCACGAAGAAAGCAAAGATGACCACTGCTGGCCAAGAAGTCTCGTAAATCATAGGAAAATCCTCTCAGCGGGCGAGAGGTCAAAGCGTAAGCAGTGAGAGAAGAATGCGAATCGCGACAACGTTACTTGCCAGCGTGAAAGCGATCCGAGACAACTTTGCAGGCGATCATATACACCACCGCCAGCACCACGGCACCCATAATTAAAACCATTCCATACAAGATCGCCACGTTTACGCCCCATAGCGCCTGCTGGGCCATGAGATCGGGAGCAAACGCGCTCAATCCCATAAAGCCGCCGTAGGCCGCCAGATAGATAAAGAACAGGACGAGCGCAACGCGCGAATGGCGTGCGGCCAGTTCGGGGTGATCGTCGTCAACTCGGGGATAAGGAGGCGAATCGCCTGGAGAGGTTGGTCGGTTCATGGGGCTTAAGATAGCAAGGGAACGGCGCAAAGTCACGCCTGGGAGAAGAAACGTCACTTACCCGTGGGATGGAGTCGGCGCGGAAACAGGTTGGGTGCGTGATGCCGCGATGCGATCCAAATCTGCTTTGAGCTGCGGCATGTTCATGGCCAAGGCTTGAAAATCGGCTTTCGGCATCGCCAGTAGAGTGGTGGATTTAGTGCAGCGGACTGTGGCAGTGCGAGGGCGACGCTGCAACAGAGCCAGTTCGCCGAAAAACTCCCCCTTATACATACAGGCGATCGTCCGTGACTCTCCAGCTTCCTCCAGCACAACTTCCACTTCCCCTTCTAGAATGATGTACAGCGCGTCTCCCAAATCGCCTTGATGAAAGACCTCTTCGCCTGGCTCGTAATGCATTTGGGAAATGCCTTTGCTTTCGCCAGCGCGGAGCTGTACGGTCTCCGGCGGCAAGAGCAAATCGAGCGCCCAGGCAAGGCCGACCTTGAGCTTGCGATCGAGTCCCGGCAGTTTCCACCAATACACGGTTCGCCACATGAACCAGGCCAAGATGCCCGATAGTCGCACGCCGCCGATCACTTCCGCGACCGCGCAATGATGGCCCAGCGCGCCCATCTTTCCCAGGCCAGTAAAGTTGAACGTCTTGAGGGGCCGGCCATCGATGCGTGCCAAGATATTTTCGGCCAGCGTCTTCGCTTGGCGCACGGCGTGCTGAGCAGTCGGGGGGCAAACCTTTTCTTCGCCACGACTGGGAATCAGCGCGCAATCGCCTACCGCCCAAAGATGATCAGAATCGATCACACCCAAATCCGCCATGGTTTTTATTCGCCCGCGTTCCTTGGGCAAGTCCAACGTTTCGAGCAGCGGATGGGGCGACGATGGCACCGTTGAAATCAACGTCTTGGTCTCCAAACGACGCCCATCGGCCAGGATCGCGGCATCGGGACTGGCGGAACGCAAGCGACTGTTGAGCAGCAACGTTACGCCGCGCTTCGTCAAAATGCGCTGAGCATAGAGTCCCAAGCTCTCGGTCAACTCGCGTTCGAGGACGCGGCCGCCGGAGTGGACTAAGATCACTTTGATTTCATCGGTGCGAAGATTTCGATAGTGACGGCACGCGCGGCGTACAAAGTCATTCAATTCCGCCGCAACTTCGACGCCAGAGAAGCCGCCGCCAGCAACGACGAACGTCAGCAGTTGTTGACGAAAGGCGGGATCGTTCTCATTGTTGGCTTCCTCGAGCACATTGATAACGTGATTGCGCAGTCGTAACGCATCGGCCAGATTCTTAAACGGCAGTGCATGCTCAAACAAGCCTGGGCTGCCGCGAAAGTCCGTCACGGTGCCCAGCGCTAACACCAGATGGTCGTAACGTAGCACCGTTTCGCGAGGGCGAAAGCCGGGACTGAGCGTTACCGTTTTCGCCGCCAGATCGATGCTCTGCACCTCGCGAACATAGAGCTGCGTGTTCGGCACCAGGCGGTTGATCGGGCTAACCGTATCGAGCACACCGATATTGCCGGAGACCACCTCCGGCAAGAGTGGCTGGAAGACGAAATAGTTTTCGCGATTGACGAGCACCACTTCCAAGTCGTCGCGGCGACGCGACAAACGGTGCAAGTAATGGGCGGTATAAACGCCGGCAAACCCGCCACCGAGCACTACAATTCGTTGCCTGGCGGCGGCTTCAGCCATGAATCGTCCTTGCGGTTTGGAGAAGAGATACCAAGCAACGTCACGGATTGTACGCCAGATGACGTGATTTCGCAAAAAATGACTTCCACCCGTGCGAGCTGCCACTATACTGGTGGTTCCTCGTTGAACCGCACGTCGCTTTACATTCGGCACATCATCAGGATCCGTCGTATGGCAAACATCAAAGGCTTGGAAGGGATGAGCACGCAGGAACTCAACGCGGAGCTCGAACGGGGTGGTCGCTTCGTCATTTTTAGCTATACGATTTCCGTGTTGGTGATGACCTTCAAAACTCCCACCGACATCTATTTTCTGCGCGGTGGCGAGAGTGGCTTTGCGACTGGCTTACCCTTCACCATGCTTTCGTTAGTATTGGGTTGGTGGGGCATTCCGTGGGGACCGATCTATACGATCTGGTCGACGGTCGAAAACTGTTCCGGTGGTAAAGATGTGACCCGCGAGATTCTGCAGAGCTTCGCGAGCTATGAAGCTCAATCGCGCCAGCAAGGTATTCAATAGTCAGCGCATCATCAGCGCCACAGCGTCGGGGCATCTGTTTTGTATTTGCCTCCGCCTGCCTGATAACGCTGGTGCGACCAATCGAGCCAAATGCGCTTGATCGGAATGCCGCCGGAGTAATCCCAGCCCCAAGTTCCTTCGTGGGCGCAGCGCGGTTCGCCTCCCAACAGCGCACCACCCCCGACGTAGTCGCCCCAGTAGCGCGCAGTATTCGATGGCATCGCGAGTCGGCGCTGGCATTGCGGATGACCGGCGCGATCGTAGGAATCGATGCCGTTGGGTTCGGCAGCAAGCAGCGACGCAGGCAACAATATTAGTACAAGTGACCAAAGCGGTTTCATCCTTGACTCCGCGATCGTTGAGCAATCAGCCGCGTGGATTGCGTAGGAACTTTTGAAATGGCAAGCGCGTCCCGCGCACATAGTACTGATCCGCCCGCAAGGCCGCAG
>JBGSHH010000167.1:0-5485 GCA_041752355.1 Pirellulaceae bacterium
ATCGATGGTGGTGATGCCAAGCTCCACGCAGCGCTGCAAGCGGCGGTTGAGTTCTTGAATCGTGGCACCATCGTTGAGCATCCGCCAGGTGCCATAGACCATGCGAGAGAACTCAGGTCCGTGGGGCGCGATGGGCGTGCGAGGAATCATGGCTAGTGGCTAGAAAGAGAAAAGGGAACTGCGCGTTAGGTTCATCGGCCTTGACTTTAGCGTATCCGACAGGGGAATGCTATTTCTCTGGCTGTGGTGCTGATGTCGGCGGTTAGCACGCCGCCACGGTCCTCAATCTGTTGTCTTACCCTCCTCATCGCGCTCAGTCTCCGCTCGCGTTTCCTCTCTCGCGCCGTTAGCTGTTTCTTCTAGGTGCCTCGCATGCACCGCGGTACGCTTCTGCCTCGCAGTCGGCCCCATTCTCGACTACATCCTCCGCGGCAAGCTCGACGCACTCGTATTATGCATGTCCTTTTTGTCTGCATGTCCTTTGAGGATCCTTTTTCCAAGACGGCCTCACCCTCGACCAAGCCGCCGCCCAACTCAACAGCCACCACCTGTCATTCGGCGAGTTAAACAACCACCCACAAGATCTGACAATAACTCGTTGCTTTATCTTTCAGGTCGCACCTATATTTGCACCATACGCCACCTAACTAATTTCATTCTTGACGAAAATCCCCAACTGCAATAGGAATCGCGAATTGCTGGTTTTCAACTCGTCGCTCGATAATATCTACTTGTAGTATGGTGCTATTTGAGACAAATTCTAGGTCATCAATTTCTCTTTGAAGTTCCCTTTGTAGGAGCATATAGTCATTGGGACTTACGCTCTGTCCAGTGATTGACCTGCGTACAAAAAATGCGAAATTATCTAATGCATCAATCATTGAATTTACTAGATCATTTGCAGCGTCCAAGTCCTCGCTTGAAGCCAATCGAAGTGACTCAAGGAGACAAATCACGCTGGATTGTCCCTGCACTTCCAATGGTTCACCTCCCTCTGGGACAAGTTCCTGCAAGGCTTCAATATCTTTGCAAATAATATCTATGTCAATATTTCCTTGTTCATATGTCATTTCAAATAATCGCTCAATTGTGGAGGCATAAGAGTGAAACACTCCACTCTTGTGACAAGCCACAAAGCAGCAGCCTCTCAATCGATCTGCCATAAGCAGCCCAAATAGAAGTTTGGCACGACTGTCCAAGTCACGCAGAAGCATAGCAACCCTAGCTCGATGTTCATTCATTTTCGCTTCCTGCTCGTCCTTCCTGATGATGTTGCAGACGTAGTTGCACCACCAATTGGTACTTCTGCTGCGCATTCCTTACACATTTATCCATTAGGATTCGCAACGCTCCTGCCATGTGGCGAATCAATCTCAAACCTTAACAAGGGGCCAGTCTCTGCCGTTGCCCCATTCTTCAACGCAACTTCAGCATGTCCTGGTCCATTTTCAAACAGCTTTTCCAACGGAATGAAGATGAGGGAATAAATGATTAATATCAGCAGCACATAGTCGAGGCCAAAGTAGACTTCTGGCAACTTTCCAGCGCCATCGATTGGCACGCGCGAACCGCCTAGCAGTGCCGCGACCAAGACAATCAGCATGGCTGCTAATCCCAGCGTTTTGTTGTGCCGCAGCATCACACTCGCAAAGCCCAGCAAGAATGCCGCCACCAACACCACGTGCAGTACGCCTCGCATCACGGGAATGGGATACTTGTCGCGCAGTTCAGGAAGGGTGAGGTATTCGGGAAAGTGAAAGCAAAACACCGCGAGCAAACCGACCAGTGCCAGCACCACGGCTAGTGTGCCGCTGATCCAGCCGGTGCCGATGTGGCGGGGCTGCGCAGTCTGAGGCTCAGTTTTCATGATCGTGCTTCCTGAATGGCGGAGTTGAGCGGCACCTTATCATACTGCGGCACAGAGACCATTCCCACGTGCTTGTTGTCGTGCGCGGAAGTATTAAGATAGCGAGCAATTGGGTCACATTTGTTGCCTGCGTTGCGGTGGAGGTTGCTGTGAATGCGATGCCTTGGATCGATGCAGTCAAGCGGACGAAAAAGCTCACGGTCTATATGGGAAATCTGGAAGCGCCTTGGGTGACGTCGGCCAAAGACGCGTTTACCGAGTTCAACAAACTGGCGAAACAACATTCGTTTGGCATGAAGCTGGAAAGCATCACCGAACGGGTCTATGCCAAAGATGGTGCAAACGTTGAGTTTCGTATCGCCAGTGGTGCGGTGGAATTCGAGTACGACGGCACCACCTATTCCGGCAGCTTCGACGGTAAAGCGAAGCACGGCTTGACGGTGCTGGCGGCGCGCGGCGGCGTCATCGAAAAGGTCAGGATTCACTTGCCGAATCAGCCGATGATTAATACTCCGTCCGGCGTTCGTGCCGTCGGAGCGCGTGTGCGGTTGCTGATTGTGTTGCACGAGTTCTTGCATTGCTGTGGTCTGACCAATTCGCAGCACACGGCCGAAGGGGTCTTCCAGCCCATGCCGGCGGTGCAGCCAGGCGATACAGCATCCGGCGACAAAGTGCAACGAGCCCCCGGTTCCGTCGACATTCGTTACATGCCGCCGTATGTGATCGCGGACGATACCAAAGCCTTGATCGCCGATCTCTGGAAATGACCGAGCAGGTTGCGCCAGTCATGCGAGTTAATCGGGCCTCGACAATTCTTCTCGTGGCCAAAAGCCAACATCCCGCTCATGCCAACGAACAACAGTTACGAAGGTAGAGGTAGGTCGCTCGCGCGCGTCACGAAGGAATCACACTATGCCTGTCATGTCTGGCCTCTCAGGCAACGAAATGTATTGCCTGCATCTCAAAGGTTTCGCGCCGGGAGATTTGGTGCTGGGCAATAGCGTCTACTCGCTGGGATTCCTGGGCAGTTTGGGAGCGGGCTTGCGCAGCATGGTCGGCGGCGAGGTTACGCAAGTGACGCAGGTCATCCATGAGGGTCGTTTGCAAGCCTACGATCGCATGGCCAACGAAGGGAAGCAACATGGCGGGTTGGGCATCACCAGTGTCACCAGCGACCTGAAGATGTTCCAAGGCAATGTCGAGTTCCTGGCCATCGGTTCGTGCGTGCTGGCCGAGGATACTCAGAAGCGCGAACTGGCTTTCTCCACGAGCAGCGATGGGCAAGAGCTATATTGCCAACTCGATGCTGGCTTCATGCCGATCAAATTCGTCTTTGGCAACGTGGCGTATACCATCGGACTGGGTGGTGGCATCGTCGGTGGCTTGAAAAGCTTGAGCCGAGGCGAGATTAAAGAGTTCAGCGATGTCTTCAATCATACCCGGCATCTGGCTTTGGAGCGGCTGGTGAACGAAGCGCGCGCGGTGGGAGCCAATTCCGTCGTGGGCATTCAAACCACGGTCATGCCATTTCGCGGCACGCACGAAATGATGATGACCGGCACCGCGTCGCGCCACCCGCAACTCCCCAAGGAATGCGAAGCGACGCCGATCACCAGCGATCTCACCTGCGAAGAGATGTGGAACATGGTCAGCATGGGCTACTTGCCGATCAAATTGGTGCTCGGCACGGCGGTCTATTCGCTTGGCTTTGTCGGCGGCTTGTCGGCGTTCTTCAAATCGTTCTCACGCGGCGAAGTGAACGAGCTGACATCGCTGATTTATGAAGCTCGCGAACACGCGATCGGCTTGATTCGCGACGAAGCGGCGGCAATCGGCGCCGATGACGTGATCGGCATCAAGACGCACGTGCATGAGATGGGCGGGCTGATTGAGTTCATGGCGATCGGCACCGCCGTCAAACGCTTTTCCACGCTCAAAACCGTTTCGCCCGTGCTGCCGCCGCAAGCCATCATCCGCGATAAAGACACCTGGATCAGCCACGAACAAGGGCTGTTCTCGGCGCTCAAGAGTGGCAAGGGTTCGGAGTGATGAACACCCAAAACCCTCACCCCAGCCCTCTCCCACGGGGAGAGGGAGCCCGAAAAACCCTTCTCCCTGTGGGAGAAGGTGGCTGAGGAACGAAGCCGGATGAGGGTTTAATGCGTCACGAAACGGCAACCACCGGTAACCTCACCCGCCGCCGAGACGGTGAAACGAAACGTCTCACGCCACCAAACCTTTGTCCGCGAGCAATTTCATGATCCGGCTCACGCATTCACCCACGCTGAGTTCATGCGTTGGCAGCACCAAGTCGGGATTCGTCGGCACGTCGTAGGGCGCGCTGACGCCGGGGACTTCGGTGAGCTTGCCTTCATCGGCGAGCTGATAGTGTCCTTCTTTGTCGCGCTGCCGGCAGATTTCGATGGGTGCCGAGAGATGCACGACCAAAAACTTCTGGCGACCGATCACCTCCGCGGCCTTTTGGCGCACCGCTTCATCCGGCGCGAGGAAAGCAGCAATGCAGATCAAGCCAGCGTCGTTAATGAGCTTGGCGACTTCCGCGCTGCGACGGAGATTCTCGCTCCGTTCGGAGGCCGAAAAGCCGAGATCTTTACTAATGCCTAGCCGCATGTTCTGTCCATCCAGCACGGTGGCATTGCGTCCGGCGTCGAACAATGCCCGTTCCAGCGCGAAGGCAATGGTTGTCTTGCCGGAGCCGGTGAAGCCAGTGAGCAGGAGGGTGGCCGGTTGTTGACCGAAGCGAGCGCTACGCTCTTCCAGTGTGACGTTGCTGATTTCCGAATGCAGATGTTCGCTCGACGGCGCATCGTCCCAGTGATCGCCCAGGCGTTGAGCCAAGTTACGATCGAGAATCATGCCAGCGCCGACGGTGGCGTTGGTCAAGCGATCGATGATGATGAACGCGCCGGTATTGCGATTGCGCGAGTAGCCATCGAAGCAGAATGGCTGTGTCAACGTCACCTGGCAGCGGCCGATAGCGTTGAGCTTCAGTTCCGGCGTCGCCGTGCGATGTAACGTGTTCACATCGATCTGATAGCGCAACGTCGAAATGGTACCGGCGGTCGTCTTGGTGGTTTGCTTGAAGAGATACTGCTTGCCTGGGACGAGCGATTCCTCATTCATCCACACAACCATCGCCTCAAACTTCTTATCGACATAGGGCAGGTTGCCGGGAAGCGCGATCATATCGCCGCGACTGGCATCCACTTCGTCGGCAAAGGTGAGCGTCACCGATAATGGCGCGTAGGCTTCGGCGAGTTCGCCTTCATAGGTCACGATCGATTTGACCTTCGTCGTCTTGCGCGACGGCAAGACCATGATCTCGTCCCCTTGCCGCACCACACCGGAGGCGATCGTGCCGCAAAATCCGCGAAAATTCAGGTGCGGGCGGCTCACAATCTGCACCGGCAGGCGAAAGTCGATCAGATTGCGATCGGAGCCGATGTACACATTTTCCAACATGTGCATCAGCGTGCTGCCTTTGTACCACGGCATGCGCGGGCTGAGATCGACGACGTTATCGCCATGCAGGGCCGCCATCGGAATGAAATGCACATCGGTCATTTCCAACCGCGCGGCGAAAGCTTGATAGTCGGC
>JBGSHH010000168.1:0-8894 GCA_041752355.1 Pirellulaceae bacterium
GGCACCAGCGGCCGTGATGCCGATCAAGCCCAGTTGGCCTTGGGCATTGCCGAGGTCTAAGTCGCCGTTGTTCTGAACGAATACGCCCCCCGTTCCGCCGCTCGCTGTAAGTTGGCGAAGCGTTGTTTCCAAAGCGTTACCGACGCCGATCCCTTGTGACGCGAGGAGTTCGCCGCGTTGCGCGGTGAGATTGTCCGCCGCGCCATTGCTATCGCGAATCGCGCCGCTGGGCGTTTGCAAAACGACGAGACTGTTGCCGCCTCCCGCGGTGATGGAATTCAGATCGAGGTCGCCAGTTTGCACGAGGATATTCACCACAGCACTCGCGCCGGGAGCGGTCACACTCGTCACTTGCAAATCGCCGGATACTTCGGTGAGGTACAAACTGCCCGTGGTAATTGTGGCGGTCAGGGTGTTGATGTTGGTTTGAATTGGATTGGCGAGCGTGCCAATGCTGGCGGCTTGCACGGTCCAACTAACAGCCTGTACGTCCACCTGGGCGTCGCCATCGTTGATCGCGCCGCCGGCGGCGAGCGCAATCTGACTGTTGCCTGCTTGCAGATTGAAGCTATCGAGCCCGTCCAGTTCGCTCAGATACTGACTGCCGGTGGTGATCGTCGTGAGCGAAATGACCTCGGTTTGAAGAGCATTGGCGAGTGAACCAAGGCTCGTGGCCTGCACGATCCAACTAGCTGCTTGGACGTCGAGTTGCCCATCGCTATCGTTGATCGCCCCGCTGGCGGTGATTGTGATTTGTCCGCTGCCTGCCGCCAGGTTGATGCTTTCTAGGCCATCGAGTTCACTGAGGAACTGATTGCCGCTCGTGGTGGTCGTGAGCGAAGCGACATGCGTTTGAATTGCGTTGGCAAGCGTGCCGAGGCTTGTGGCTTGCACGGTCCAACCGGCTGCCTGTACGTCCACCTGCGCGTCGCCATCGTTGATTGCGCCGCCCGCGGTGAGCGTAATCGGACTGTTGCCTGCTTGCAGGTGAAGGCTATCGAGCCCGTCCAGTTCGCTGAGATACTGTCTACCGTTGGTGATCGTCGTGAGCGAAATAACCTCGGTTTGAAGAGCGTTGGCGAGTGAACCAAGGCTCGTGGCTTGCACGATCCAACTAGCTGCTTGGACGTCGATCTGGTCGTCGCTGTCATTGATTGCACCGGCGGCAGTCAGGTGGATTTGGCCGCTACCTGCCTGGAGGTTGATGTTGTCCAGGCCATCGAGTTCATTGAGGAACTGATTGCCGTTCGTGGTGGTCGTGAGCGAAGCGACATGCGTTTGAATCGGGTTGGTCAGCGTTCCTAAACTAATAGCTTGCACGGTCCAACCGGCTGCCTCTACGTCCACCTGGGCGTCGCTATCGTTAATCGCGCCGCCGGCGGAGAGCGTGATTTGACTACTCCCAGCGCGTAAATCAATGCTAGTGAGATTGTCGAATTCACTCAGGTATTGATTGCCGCTCGTGGTGGTGGTGAGCGCAGCGACATCCGTTTGGATCGCATGGGCCGGCGTGCCAAGACTGGCAGCCTGCACAATCCAATTTGTCGCCTGCACGTCTACTTGGGAGTCACTATCGTTGATTGCGCCGCCCGCGGAGAGCGTAATCTGACTGTTGCCTGCTTGCAGATCGATGGCGTCGAGGCTGTTGAGTTCGCTGAGATACTGATTGCCGGTCGTGGTGGTCGTGAGCGAATCAACATTGGTTTGAATCGGGTTGGCCAGCGTGCCTAGACTAATAGCTTGCACCGTCCAACTTGTCGCCTGGACATCGACTTGGGAGTGACTGTCGTTAATTGTCCCCCCGGCGGTGAGTGTGATGCTACCGCTCCCGGCTTGCAGATTGATGCTGTTGAGGCCGTCGAATTCGCTCAAGTATTGATTACCGGTCGTGGTGGTGGTCAGCGTGCCAACACTCGTGTGAATCGGATTGGCAAGCGTGCCAATGCTGGCGGCTTGCACGGTCCAACTGGCTGCCTGCACGTCCACTTGCGCGTCACTGTCGTTGATCGCGCCGCCCGCGGTGAGCACAATACTTTCACTGCCTGCCTGGAGGTTGATGCTGTCGAGCTGGTCGAGTTCGTTTAAGTACTGGCTGGCATTGCTGGTGACGACGACGAGGTTTCGCACCGCCAATTCGATGGCATTGCCGGCCGTGCCGACGGTGCTATCGGCAGTCAACGTCACCACCGCGCCGCTGCTATTGGCCTCCAAATCCGCGCCGCCACTATCGCCACCATCGAGGATGCGTCCGTCGAGGCTCGTGACTCGAATGGCATCGGCAGTACTGTTGCTGGTGATCAAGCGACCAAGCGTGACATCTTCTGTGGCTTGCAGAAAGATCGTCCCGCTACCGGCATCGATCAGCGCGCCATTGGCCATGATAATCGCACCACCAAAGATGCCATTGGAATCGCCGATCAATCGAATGGGAGCATTGTTGCTCGTGAGGCGACCATTGGCAGTGAGCGTGATATCATGCAACGAGATCAAGGTGATATTGCTGCCGGTACTCACGGCGGCGTTAATCGTCAATTGCGTGGTCTCGATGGTGAAGCTGCTGGAAAGCACGACACCGCCATTTACCAACACGGCGTCTTGTCCAAAGATGCCGTTGCCGACCGTTGTCACACGCAGGTTAGCGTTGGCGTGAGCATTGTTGGCGCTGACGATCGTCACGAGATCCGCCGCATCGCCACTGACGGAAGTATCAACCACCACCGTGCCGTTGCCGAAGAAATGGGCGCTCTCAATTAACCGCCCACCGACAGTACCCGCGACGACGAGGGCATCGATCATGCCCCAGAGGGAGTCCTTGCCGTTGCTGATGGTGAGACGATCAACGTCGCTGGCAGTGTTGGGAGCAATCAGCGTGGCCACGGCAAAGCCTGTGATGTCGACCGGTTCAAGATTGCTAAAGGAGAACGAGCGACTGGTGCCATCGCCGCTGATCACAACCACCCCTGCGCCGGTGGTGGAGCTACTCGGCGTGTAGGTCGCTTGCAATACGCCATCGCCTGCGAAGCGCAAGGCGTCGTCATTGGCTCCGCCATCGTACGAGAACGTCGAGAAACGCGTGAGCAAACTGTTGGCATTAGCGGAGAGATCATAGACGACCGAGTCATTGCCGCCGCGCGAGTCAATGCGGAAGGAATTGATGCCAGTCAAGCTGGCCAGTGGCACAATGATTTCGTTGGTGCCGGTTCCCGTTGCCCCGGACAACGATGACAACAATGCGATCGAGTTGCCATTTTGATCGACGATATGCAACTGCGTGCCGTCGCTGTACACGACGATGCGATTGTCCCGATCGCCTGCTTCGTCGCGAAAAACCAGCACGCCGTTATCGACGCGCAAGGAGGAAGGATTGGTGGTCAGTACGAATAGTTCACGCCCCACATCGGCCGTGGTCGCGACGAAATACGTCTGGCCGGCAAATTGCAGCATCTGTGCTGGATCGGAACTGGCGGAACCGAGGTTGGCATCCGCCACGAGTGCGACATTCCCTGCAGCATCAAGGCTATAGAGTTCGCGACCACTCGATCCATTAGCCGCGAAATACAAACCATTGGAGAGTGGCGTCAAAACGGTGTCTGAGGGGAGCGAAACGCCCGTCGGCAACGTAACTGCCACCACGTTATTGCCGCTCATTCGATACAAGCCGCGTTGACCGCTCACCGAGGCGGTAAAGTAAAGCGTATTGTTGAACGTGGCGAAGCCGCCTGGAGATGAACTCGCGCTGCCGGACGCAATGTTGAACTGTTGGTAGTCGTCGGAATTGAGAAAGATTACGTCATCGGCATCGTTGTCATTGATCACGCGAAACAACTCGCGCCCGTTGTTATTGGTCGTCGCCGAGAAGTAGAGGGCGTTCTGAAAGACGTAGAAGCCGCTCGGGGAGCTACTAGCCGAACCGCTGTTGAAATTCGCAATGCGATTGACCACTTCGCTATTGCTGTTGTTGATATACATCAAGAACAGCTCGCGCCCGTCGTTGGGATGTACGGCGCTGAAGTACAGGTTGCCAGCGTATTCGGTGAACCCTTGCGGATCGGTGACACCGCTGCCGAGATTGATCGCGGTTGGTGTAGAACTTCCCTGTGAGTTTACGCGATATAGGCCGCGAAACGATGTATTGGTCGCGGCGAAATAAAGATCGCCATTGAATTGCACGAAGTCACTAGGATCTGAACTGGCACTGCCTGGACGCAGATCGGCGACCAGGGATACGTTGCCTGCTTGATTGGCGATGTAAAGCTCTCGCCCTAGACTTACTTCGGCGGTGAAGAACAGTTTGTTGTCGATCGCCGTGATGGATTGCGGGGAAGAACTCGCCGTGCCAGGGTTCACGTTGGCAAATAGCGAGGCATTCCCCGCAGAGTCTAGTCGGTATAGCTCGCGTCCCTGCGGTCCGGTCGCGGCAAAGATCAAGTCGCCGTTGAACTGCGTGAAGCCGGTGGGATTGGAATCAGCACTGCCGACGTTGATATCGGCCACCAAGGAAACATTGCCAGTGGTATCAAGCTTGTAAAGTTCACGGCCGACCGATTGCCCGCTGGCGTTGGTGCCGCTGGCGGAGAAATACACGCTCCCATTGTAGGGCGTCAACTCCGCAGGCGATGAACCGAGCACGCCGGGATTGAGATCCGCCACGACCGCGGCGGCGGCAGCATCTAGGACGATGCGATCTTCCAGCCGTGTAAGACCCAAGCGCACGAAGTCGCTTTGGCGCGACCGAGGTTTGGGTCGCCAATGGGCCCGTAATTTGGTCGCCATGTGGCGCAAAGAGAAACCACGAGGCATGTTCTGATTCGCAGGCGAAATTCAATGCGGGTTGACCTGCGGCACTGGCTAGGAGAGGGGGATAGCCTTGGTTTGAGGGGACGGCTCAAACGAACACCGAGATCCAAGCTTCGATTGTCATCTGGCTGCGCCGAACTGTCAAATTAAGAGTGGGCAAATTCAATGCCCAAATGTCGCGCTTTCACTGGCAAATGGCAACTCGTTCGCCTTTACGATTCAGGAATGGGTTCGGGGAGAGAATCGACAGGCGGCAAACGACGCTGATTAGTAGCCCCATTGGTCACAGGTAGTTCCTCTGCAACGGGGGGTGCGATGTGTTGCGGATAGGGTCCGCGACTTACCAAGATCGGATCGCGGATGTAATTTTCCAGCCGAGTTGGACCAATACGCAGGCGTTCCCGTCGCGAGGCGTCACGATAGGCTTTGTCGGGCCATTCCCCTTCTGCAAGGTGAATATCGTTGTAGGCCAGGAGCGACCCTTTCTCCAAATGGACGTTCTTGATCGCCACCATGTATTCCGCAAGCGAACGGAAATACAAGCTTTCGGCATCCGCCAGGCGGCGTTGAGCGTCAAGTTGGAGGTCGAGCAAGCGAGGCTTTTCGACGTTGTCCGCCTCGCGTAACAACACGCCGAGTAGATCGAGTTGGCGTAGCGCCGCCATCCGCCGGTTGTAATTGGTTTGGGCCAATTCATGAGCGCGCTTTAAGTCCGCGACAGCGCCACTTAAATCATTCACTATTTCCTTCTCTTGCTCTTGCAGCACCGACTTTTCACGCTGCAGCATTAACTGCGCATTGCGCACGGCGGCATGCCCCTGGCGATAGCCGATGGGGTTCGTGAGTTCCACGCCCATCATCCATTCTTGGTAATCGCCGGTGACCAGATCACCAATGGCATTGTCGAATTGATCGGAACCACGCCCGACCAGGTCATGCCCCAGGCCGCGGAAGCGATACAGACCGACCGTATCCACGCGCGGCAACAGGAAGTTGCGGGCGGCGACAAGTTCCAACTCGCGCCGCTTAATTTGCCATTTCTGGCGACGCAATTCGACGCGGCGATCGAGCGACTCGGAAACAACTTCTTCCCAAGCGAACTCGATGCCCGCCAGCGTGGGCTCGTCGGATGGTCGGAGCAGCGCATCATCCGCCGCCGGCAATCCGACGATGCGACGCAAGCGACGCTCGGCCGCATAGACACCACTCGCGCCGCGAAACACATCTGTATTGGTTTTCTCTTGCACGCGCCCAATGAGCGCGTCCTGGACTTCGGCATCCAATCGATAAAGTTGCTCCCGCGCTTGCGCTTCGGCAATCGCGCCGAGCTGACTACCGGGGCCCGCTTCGTACAGAGCGCTTACTTGTCGCCACGTTTCATACGCCCGCTCGCGCGACGCCATCTTGGCATCGAGATCGCGATAAGCGAAGTACAGTTCCCAATAGGCATTTTCGACTTCCGAAGTGAGTTGCGTCACGGACGCTTCGAAATCGGCCAGGCTGACATCGAGATTGAGTCGCGCGATCAAAACACCCCGATTGAATCCAGGCGTGCCATTGGGCCCAGCAATGCGATTGAATTCGACGCCAGCCCCTTGCAGCAAAGGTTGGCGAATCTCGGCTTCGATCTGTGCCCCCCAAGGCCAGTTGATTGGCTTGTCGGGACCAGTATTAAACGGCGAATTGTTGAAGTCATAGGTAAATGTCTGACGCGCGGTGAGCAAGGTACCCTGCGCGGTGCGTTTCCGCAATTCCATGTTGTAGCGATTCAAATCCTGTTTGAAGAATCGCGTACCTAAACCTGCCACCGAGTTGTTGAAGGCTCGATCGTTGTTTTCAAAGTAGGCACCCGCCCCGAATTGCGCATCAAACTCGCTGAGCGCGGCATCGATGCCAAAGCGAGGATCGGTTTCGACGACCGCCGGATTGTAAACGGTGTCGATGAGCGCAGGCGACTTAAGTACTGTGCCGCCCATGTCGCGGACCACCGGTGAATTCGCGATGGCGGTTTGAATCGCTTCTTCCAGCGAGTACGGACGCATCGGCGGACGGCCAGCGCGGTTGGTTAAAGGCGGCGGCGTATCGACGATTTCAGCCGTATGCGAAGCATGTACGTCAGGGTATTCGATCTCGCGGATTTGCTGTTTGGCGTAGGCCAAATCGGTGTCGCAAGTTGTTGGAGGTTTGCGCAATCCACAGCCAGAGGCGCAGCATTGGCTCGCGACTAGCAAAGTGACTAGCAGTTTTGACCAGCGGATTGCCATACTTGTTGAGCCTGTCAATCGCCTGAGTGAACCGGTTGCTACCCCTACAGATTGCCCAATCGGAAGCAACGAAATCCACGACCTTTTCTACTTCAGGCAGCATCGTTACTGTCGGCAAAATCAGGCGATGCGGAACATCAGAATCCTGCGGCAATCCGCCGTAGTGTGTCATGGTCGCACGTTTTGACACGCCAAGTGGTAACGTGTCACGATTAGCTAAACCGCGACTATAATGAGTCGCATGACAGCATTTGTGCCATCCTCGAGTCCGCCTGCGAATCGCCCCAGTTGGGAGGAGATCGAACAGGTCGTGGCAGCGTTTGCGCAGCTTGCGCGCACGGAAATCTCGCTGGCAGAGTTCGCCGAGGTTTGGCTGCAAAATCTGCTGCGTGTTCTGCCTGCTAGCGGTGGCGCGATCTGGAACTTGGCTGACCGAGACTCCATCGCGACGTTGTTGGCAAGTGAAGGTCTCGTGAAGGCGAACCTTGTTGCGCCCGCTTTTGATGGCAACGCGTCAAACTCTGCGTTGCTGCCGCAACGGCGACAGGGAGATCGCGAGCTGATTCAAATGATTGTCGCCGCAAGTGAGCACGGCGCGCTCATCGGCGAGATCGCCTTGGTGGAAGGCCTGTCAACCGTCGAGATCGAAGCAGCGCAACGATTGATGATTGCATTCAGCGAGATCGTCGAGGAGTTTCTCCTGCGACACGAACTCCGAGACGCACGCGATCAAGATGCCTCTCAGCGTAGCTTCAATCAACTCCTGCTCCGTATTCACGCCAGTCTCGACCCGCTAGCGACGTCCTATGCGATCGCCAACGATGGTCGGATGTGGCTGGGATGCAGTCGCGTTATTGTCGCGCGTTGGCGCAACAGGGCCGTCCAGGTAATGGCAATCAGCGGCGTCGATACGATCGATCAGCGCGCTGCAGAAGTGCGCTGCCTGCGAGAGTTGGCGACAATGTCCGCGCAGCTGGGAGAACCGCTCGATTGGACGGGTGGCAACGATGAGCATCTGCCGCCGCAGTTAGCGTCTGCGCTGCGCGACTGCCTCGATCGCTCCCATGCGAAACGCATGGCGGTGATTCCACTGCGCAGATCGCATGCCGACGCGCCCGTCATCGCCGTGCTAATCGCGGAGTGGTTGGATGACATCGACAAACCACCGCACGTATCGGACCTAGCGCGGCATAGCGCGGTAGCTCTCGCCCGTGCCTTCGATCACGACTTGCCTTTGTTGCCTCTGTTCAGCGCTCTGGGAAAGGTCCGAACTTGGCTGGCGCAACGCGCCGTGGGCATATCTCTGGTTGCCTTGGCGTGCGCCGCATTGGTATTCGCGTTGGTGTTCATCCCGGCGGATTTCACCGTCGAGGCGCGGGGCACACTTCAACCTCGCTTGCGTCGACATCTGTTCGCGCCATCCGATGGCGTGGTGGAGCAGGTCGCTGTGGAGCATGGTGCCGAAGTCAAAAAAGGGGAAGAACTGCTCAAGCTTCGCGACGCCCAACTCGAATTCGAGTTTCGCCGCGTGACAGGTGAATGGGAAACATCGCAATCGCGACTGTCCACGATTCGCGCCCGTCGCTCCAGTCGCACGACTAGCGAAATGCCGCGCGATGAAGAGCAGCAATTGGCGGCGGAAGAAGAACAGCTCAAACAGAAGCTCAGTGGTCTGTCCTCGCAGTTGGAAGTGCTCGAAGCGATGCTCGCCGATCTGCGCATCGTTAGCCCTTTAGATGGCCAGGTGCTGACCTGGCATGCACGCGATTGGCTCGAGTCGCGTCCGGTGAAGCGAGGGCAATTGTTATTGACGCTCGCCGACCCCACAGGCGA
>JBGSHH010000169.1:0-14731 GCA_041752355.1 Pirellulaceae bacterium
GAATCAGCTTTTTGCGAGCAATATCGACATCGGTGACAAAGTCGATCAATTGCAGATTGCTGAGCGTCGTTTCGATCTGAGCCGCTTGATCGAGCAAGACGTTCTCTAATTCTTGGCCAGCATTCTCAAACGACCCAAGATTACCACGGCGCGAACTCAAGTGGCTCGCTGCGTCCGCCTGCTTGCCGAGCCAATCGAGATTCACTTCGCGCACATGCGTGGCGATATTTTGCAGGTAGTCGGTCATCTCCGGTAGCGCTAAGCCACGCACTTCGTCGTCGATATCGACCAGCCGTTCGCGGTACTTGCCGACTTCCAGTCGCAGCACTTGCACCGAGGCTTCCACAAAGCTGGTGGCGACGACGGCGTCTCCCTCTAGAGCGTCGAGCCATTGCGTCGGCAACTCGTCCGGCGGTGGTGGCGGCGGTGGCAAATCGGGAATCGAAGCGAGCACGTCGCCAAAGGGCGAAGGAACCTCGACGGGCGCCACATCCGATGCATCCACACTTTCGAACTGTGGCCTGCGCGCTTTCCACTTCCAATCAAAACGGGGCAGACGTGGAAGTCGTGGTAATCGCGGCAATCGCAACTGCGGCAACTTGACGCGCGGCAAATGCAGTGGAGGAACTTTTAAGTTCGGCGCGCGCACGAGCGCCACCGCCAGGCCGAAGCCCAGCGCAAGATTGAATAAACCGAAGATAAGCACTCCCCAGACCATCAAGATCTCCCCTCGCAAACCTACGGCGCGGAATGAGCGCGCGAGGAATTGTCGGCCGAGAGTGGGGCTGCGATTGTACCGGTAATGACGATCAAACCTTCGCCAGCGGATCGATAAACAGCGGCGATTCCAGGGCGAGCTGATCGAGCATCCCCTGCAATGTCTTTTCTAGCTGCACCATCAGCGGATCGACGGGCGCTTTGCGGTCGCGCTCCGGCGAAACTTCGATCGCTTCGCCCACATCGATCACCACCTTCAAATTCCCGTGCACGCGCGCTTTGCCGGCGATATCCTCCTCGAAGCGTTCGATCGTTTCGAGCATTCGATCGACCGAGGGTCGCGACGTGAGATAGTCGGGCGGATAGCACGAAACCTGCTGGGCCAGGTAGATATCGTGCAACTGCGACCAGCGGTGTTCACGATCCAGCGGCGAAAGGTGACCGGCGACCATCTCCGGCATGATCTTCATCCGCAACGCCTTGACCCGCGGAATCACGGGCCCGGAATGCACGCGACCGAGCCATTCCTGCTCGAGCGGACTGAGCAAGCGATCGATGAGTCCCGCCAGTCGTTCGCGTAAGCGCCCCGTTTGCGGGCTGCCAAAATACTCAAGCTCCTTAAGCGTCAGCAAGGCCACACCGACCTTGCTGATGCGATCCATAATCGGCTGGTGGCGACGCGGTCGCCAGGAGATGCGTTGTTCGAGATTGGTCAGTACGCTATCGGCCGCTTTTGCTAGATCGCCTTGAAACAGGTACTTGATCGCGACAGGATGCAGCACCACCTTGCCACCGTCGCGTTTGGCGCGCTTCTTGGCACCAGCCCGCGCGATGAAAGCCACACCATCCAACAGCGCGTGCAGTCGATCGTTGGTTCGCGTCGAGCCTCCTTCGGGAAACAACACCAGCGGACGCTTCGCTTCGTCGAGAATATCGATCGCCATGTTGATCGCCTGACGGTCGATCCCTTCGCGATAAATACTGAACGCCCCCATCATCTGAATGGCGAACGACATGAAGCGGCTTTGGTTGAACAAGTGCCAACTAGCCATCGCGTAAAGATAAAAGTCCGCCTCGCGGGCGAGGTAACCCATCACCAGTGGATCGGCAGTACGGGGATGATTGGGCGTAATCAAAATGCCATGTCCGGCCGCGAGCGATGCCTTAATCCGGTCGACGTTGCGCACTTCGTGGCTGACGACCCCTTCCTTCTTTCGCAAATGCGGCGAGAACAAGTCGAAATACTGGATGATCGCAGGCCACCAATCGCCACGATGCGGCGGCACGAATTTGTAGGGTTTTTCGACGAGTATCGACTGCATAGGATGAGCTTCTTTAGCGATCACGTCGTGGCATAACCGTGCGGATGATGCTGGTGCCAGTTCCAAGCGGTCCGCACAATCTGCTCAATATCGGTGTATTGCGGCTGCCAGTCGAGTACCCGTCGCGCGCGGCTGCTATCGGCAACCAATTCCGGCGGATCGCCAGGGCGACGCGCGCCGATGTTCTCCGGAATCGCCTGCCCTGTCACGCGCCGGCAAGCATCGATCACTTGTCGCACGCTCTGCCCCTGGCCCGTGCCAAGATTGAGCTTGAGTTCCACGCCGGGCGAAAGCTTTTCCAGCGATTTCAAGTGCGCGGCGGCGAGATCATCGACATGTATATAATCACGAATGCACGTGCCATCGGGCGTGGGATAATCGTCGCCAAAAATCGTGATCGCGTCCCGTTGGCCAAGCGCCACTTGCAGCACGATCGGAATGAGATGCGACTCCGGATCGTGGTCTTCTCCCAAATCGCCTGCCGGCGAAGCCCCGGAGGCGTTGAAGTAACGCAGCGCCGCATAGCCCCAGCCATAGGCGTGGGCGTAGTCGGCCAAAGCATGTTCCAGCACCAGTTTGGTAAAGCCATAGGGATTGATCGGTTGTTGCGGGAAATCCTCGGTGATCGGCATCTTGGCCGGCTCGCCATAGGTGGCGGTAGTGCTGGAGAAGATGAACTTCTTCACGCCGACGCTCCGCATTGCCTCCAGCAACGAAAGGGCGGCCACGACGTTGTTCTCGTAGTACAGCGCCGGATCGGCCACCGATTCGCCTACCAACGCAAAGGCGGCGAAGTGCATCACGGCTTCGATCTGCTTTTCGCGCAGCACGTCGGCCAGTTTTGCGCGATCAGCCAATTCCCCTTCGACGAGTCGCCCCGCTGGCACCGCCGTGCGATGCCCACGCGAGAGATTGTCATAGACGGTCACGTCGTGTCCCGATTGCAGCAAGAGCCGCACCGCATGCGAGCCGACATAGCCTGCGCCGCCTGTCACCAGAATATTCATTTTGATCATTCGCTCCGCAGGGAGTAATCGCTATATCCGCCTCGCGCCTCGGATCGAGTGCCGCCGCGCGACGAAACAAATGTAGGCTGCGCACCGGTGCATGGCGAGATCGATTCTTGACGATTGTACGATTGGGACGGATTATGCCTCCTCTCAAGCAGAAACTGATGGCCAAAGCGCCAGCGACGCAAGGCAATTCCGCCGAGCGTTGGTCGGAAATGTTTCTGGACTACGCCCGTAGCGAATGCCATTTGGCGGCCAACACCATCGCGGCCTACACCCGCGATTTGCGACGATTTCGCACCTGGCTGGGAGGGCGTTCGCCGCTGGTGCTGAAGGTGCAAGAATTGTCGGAGTATGTGAACTGGCTGCATACGCAAAATCTGGCGACCGCGAGCGTCTCGCGACACTTGGTGGCGCTGAAAGTCTTTTATCGCTACCTGCAATTGGAAGGGGCGGTGAAGGACAATCTGGCGGAGTTGCTCGGCAGCCCGAAACTGTGGCAGCGCGTGCCGGAAGTGATGTCGGCGGTGGTCGTCGAAAAACTACTTGCGGCGCCCCGCTTCTTCGATCCGCTGTGGCGACGCGATCGTGCGCTGTTGGAATTGCTGTACGCCACAGGTTGCCGAGCGTCGGAAGTTTCCCATCTGAAAATGCGCGACCTGCGTTTGGACGACAAGATCTGCCTCGTCTATGGCAAAGGTAACAAGGAACGCATGGTGCCGCTGGGCGAACCGGCGATCGCCGCCATCCGAGAGTATTTGGAACACGAACGACCGACGCTAACGCAAGCGTGTCGCAGTGGCATGGCGGAGTGGCTGCTGTTGAGTCGGCGCGGCAACCGCTTGCGCAGGGAAGCGATTTGGGAACTCGTGAAGCGCTATGCGATGCGTGCCGGCGCGTCGGCCGATGTTAGCCCGCATACGCTTCGACATAGCTTCGCCACCCATCTGCTCGCAGGCGGAGCCGATCTACGACAAGTGCAAGAGATGCTCGGTCACGCCAGCATCGCGACGACGCAGATTTACACGCACGTGGATCAATCGCGCCTGAAGAAAGTGCACAATCAGTTTCATCCCAGGGCTTAGATCTTAGAACTTAGAACCTACTTGGCACGTAGATGCACATTGCTGGCGAGTGGCAGAATGCGGCCGGCTTCATCGCGGCGGCCACTCACAGCGGTTAAGGCGGCGATGACATTCTCATATTTCAGTTGTTCGTCGCATTGAATATCGACGCGAATCTCTTCGCGCGATTCAAAGTTATCGAGCGTGACTTGCTCCACTTCCGAACGCAGTTCCGCGAAGTCGGCAATTTCGCGCTGATTGAGCAGCACCGAACGCAAATCGCCTCGTTCGTTGGCCTGCAGTTGCACCGTTAGTGGCGGCACACTAGGACGATCGACGATTGGCCCTGGTTGCACATCCAGCGGCAGCTTGATAGCCAAATCCCCTTCCGCCTGCACGATACGAAAGGAGAGAATGAAGAAGATCAGTAATTGGAACACCACGTCGATCATCGGCGTCATTTGCAGATCGACGCGCGCAGCATCGCGCGACTTGCTACGGGGCAGCATGGCGAAGTCCTTTCAAGTGTGTTCGGTCAACACTTGATCGATTCGCGTGCGAGGTGGCGGGTTATTCCCACCGCTTAGAGTCGGGCTAACGCTTGGCTTCACGCAACCCGCTATCAACCCGCGTCGCCACCGGGCTTGCGCGGAGGCGAGAACTTGATCTTCTCGACCAACTTCACGATAGCGTCCCCTTGCTTGTAACCGGAGACGGCGGTGATGGCTTCCACGACGTTCTTGTACTTGAGATCGTAGTCGCAATCGAGTTCGACTTCGGCCGTTTCCTGAATACTGCCGGGGCCGCGGTCGTCGCCGACAATGCTAATGATGTACTCGCGCAGGCTGTCGAACGAGGTGCCGAAATTGTTATCGTTCAGCGTCATACCCAGCAGTTCGCCACCCCCATCGGCGCGGAGGCGAACCTTCATGGGCGGGAGCGATTCATCGGGATTGCCTTCGCGTGGGGCGGCGATCGGCATCTTGATGTTGAAGTCGCCTTCTTCCGTGACGATCTTGAACGACATGATGAAGAACGTCAACAATTGAAACACGACGTCGATCATCGGCGTCATCTGCAATTCGACTTTGTCGTTACCGGCGGCCTGGCTCTTGCGAATCTTCATAGTTATTCAATGCGTATCGTCAAAGCGAATGCGTGGCGGGTGACAAAGCGACAACTACTGATTTTCTTCCTGGGCTCGCAGGGCAAACTTCTCGAACTTGTTTTCCTGGCAGGCTTTGATCACATCCTGCACCTTGCCTGTGGGGCAATCTTTGTGGGCGCGAATGATGATCGTCGCATCCCCTTCGGACTTGTTCTGGGCGTGCAGCGCACTGGCTTCGCGACCCAACAGCGCTTTGAGACCTTCGATTTGCACCGCCTGACCACCAAGAATCACCTCGCCCCCTTTGAGCACGTGTAACGTGATGGGGGATTCGAGAGGTTTATCGGCAGGCTTCGCGAGTTCGCTGACCGGCAAGACCACGTTGGCGTTCTGATCGATTTCGCTGAAGTTCACCATCACCATCAAAAACGCGATCAACTGAAAGGTCATATCGATCATCGGCGTCATGTCGCCTTCGGCACTATCAGAATTTTTACGACTGGAAATTCGCATTATGGTCCACGCTCAAACGGAAACAACCGAGTAGGAAACAACTCCGCCTGGATGTTACTTCTTCACGTCGAAGCGGCTCATCAAGCCTTCGCTCAGGATACCGACTTCAAGGGTCAGACGGGAAATGCGATTCTTCATCATGCCGAACGCGATAATCGCGGGAATGGCGATCACCAGACCGACCAGCGTCGTGAAGAGGGCGGTCGAAATACCTTCGGCCAATTCGGCAGGCTTGGGACTCTTACCGCCCTGAGCGTTCGCGATCACGCTAAAGGACGCGATCATACCATCGACCGTGCCGAGCAAGCCCACCATGGGGGCGACCGTGCCGATCATGGCGATGTAACTCAGACGATGTTCGAGCTTCATGGTTTCTTCTTCGCCCACTTCTTGCATCGCTTCGATGGCTTGCGAATAGCCAGCGGAGAGCTTCTGCAATCCGGCCGAAAGCACCTGACCCAGGAACGACTCATCGTTCTTGGCCAGTTCGTAGGCTTCCTGATAACGCTTTTCGTTCAGGTGGGCTTCAAAGCCTTCGACCAAATGCACCGGGCAGATGTTGTCGCGGCGGGCGGCCAACAGATTCATCACCAGCAAGGCGACGAAAGTGAACGAGATGATCAAGAAGGCGAGGGTGTATTTAATGCCCAGAGCATTATACATCCATACCAGATAGCTCTTGCTCTTGGGCTTGGACGCTTCGGTAGTCGTTTCATCGACCGTCGTTTCGTCGACAGCGACTTCTTCGTCCTGCGCTACGGCGGGAGTGGGAATAGCCAGGTTGGTGACGGTCACCGTTCCACCAATCAACAGCAGCATGAGCAGTGAGCTACCAAGTTTGGCCCACAGGCCGGCACAAGCGCGAAGCATGAACGTCTCCAACAGTGCAAAGAGGATGCGAGTTTTTACCAAGGTAACGCCCGTTACCCCACGCGAAGCGATTCGTGGGAGGCCGAGCGAGTTATTGCGAGTCTAGCTGAATGGTTGGCCCCGTCGCGGCGCGAACAGAGCGATCCAATCCCACAGTTTAATCACAAAATAGCGCGCCAGCAAATCGACCCAGCGCGAAGTATTGCAAAAAATCGACGTTCTTCCAGGCAAAATGCCCCACCTGGAGGGCCCAAATCACTTGCCTGCCCACATGCTGCCGGGATAGGCTTCCTTGAGCTTGTTACGGGCTTCGACCGCGCGATCGTTCTTGCTCTGATCGGTCCACAACTGGCTCAAGTGGTATAACGCTTCGGCATGCGCTTCGGGCTCACGGAAAAACAACAAATCGACATGTAAATAGTCGAGCGTGGCTTCCTTGGGCTGATTCAGCTTCAAATGGCACGCACCGCGAGCATTGTAAACGTAAGCGAAGAGTTCGGCGTCTTTGGGATCGTTCTTGGTGATGATGTCGTCGGTGATCGCCAGAGCTTCCTTCGCCTTGCCGGTTTCCGCCATGCAGACGGCGCGGAAGACCTGGGCGAGTTGCTTGTAGCGGGTGGCGGTGGGGGTATTCAATCCGCTGCCGATGATGCCTTCATACTTCTTTTGAGCTTCATCAAACTTCTTTTCACCCATCAACGAGCGGGCTTCCAGCACGGCCCCCTTCATCTGCGTTTCCGGCCAGGGAGCCTTGCCCAGTTCACTATAGAACTTGGCGGCGCCGTCGTACTTGCCCAACGCCATGGCCAGGTCGCCCAGGATTTCCGCCGAATCAAAGAAGTGGTAGCTCCCCTTGTTAGCGCTATAGAAACCAAACAGCGCGCTGGCCGCCGCGTTCTTGTCGCCACCACCACCCCCTAATGCGATCTTCGACATGCAGTAGGCGGTGTAGTAATCGACATCTTGCCGTGTCACGGCTCGCGTAACGCCAGCCAAATTGATTTTCTTGAGTTCCGCCAGCGCGTCTTCCAGTTGCCCTTCTTTGATGCGCGTGCGGGCTTGCGTCAGTTCGGGTGGATCGTCACCGAAATTCAAACCCTTGATCTCGTTGACCTTGAAGACGGTCTCCGCGCCGTTGACGTCCATTTTGATTTCGGTGGGAGACATTCCGATGACCGTACCGCGCGTCGGCGTGCCAGTGGCACCAAAGATGACGTCTGGTTCTTGCGCGTAACTGGTGGCACTGGCCAGCAGAACCAGCGCCAGTGCGGAGGCGAACGTACGAAGCATGACGTGTTCCTTATCTGATTGAATCGTTGTGTATCGGTGAACTATTTCTTGTTGGAAACGGGCGTGACGCTGGTGTCGAATTCCTTGAGACCGACTTGCTTCTCGCCGAGCGAGCGCTGAATATCTTTGAGGAGTTTGTCGAAGCGGTCCCGCCATTCTTCGCCGCCGTAGTCCTTGGAGACAATGGTCACGTTCTTGATATCCCGTTTGGCACGCTCCAGATCGGCGAGTTGCTTGGATTTCTCCTTTTGCAACACGGCCCCACGATAACGCGACTGGGCCAGATTCAACCGCGTCTCCATGAAGATCTCGCGAAACGCGGGGAGGCTGGCAGTCTTGTTCGAGAGCATGATCCAACCCCAGATGTACGGCTCGTACTTACCGGGTGGTTTGTTGGTGCCGCCGTTGAGAGCGCGGAGGTAGTATTGCGGATCTTTGCTGGCGGCGCCCCAATCCATATAGGTCTTGGCCGCTTCCACATGGACGTTGACCATCATGCGATTGTTCTTGAGGATTTCTTCCATTTGCGCAATCGCGCCGGCGAAGTCACCCAGCTTGCGTTTGCAACTGGCTGAGCGAAGCTGCAACTGGATGAGCATCGTGTCGGTGACGTAGCCTTTTTGCTTGCTGGCTTTCGTGAGAATGTTGTCGAATGATTTTTGGGCCTGCTCGTAGTACTTCTTGGCATCGGGCGTGAGGGCACCCTTACCTGTGTCGAAGGCTTCGCCCATGCCATAGAACGTTTCGGCAGCCCAATTCAGGATTTGGAAGTCACTGGCAGTGGAAACCACTTTTGCCAGAAACTGTTCGAAGCCTTTGCTGAGCGCGCTCTTTTCGGCGGGCGATTCGGCCAGTTCGATTTGCGACTTCAAATCACGGGCGATGCTGAAGTAGTTCTTCACCAAGGCTTCTTTGCCAGCATCCGTATCGCCAGCCAATTCCTTGAGCTTGTCGAGCACCCCATTGGCCTTGGCCAGGATCTTATCGACTTCATCTCCCTTCGCGTCTTTAAGCGACGCGATGTACGCTCGCAGCGACACGCGCAACGTCTCTTCCGCAAAGCCCGGACGAGCGGCGGCGGGATCGTTATTGGTGACGAGTTTGAGCGGGCCAACTTTGGCGTCTTCCAGTTCGGCCACCGCTTTGGCGGTTTGATTGGTATCGACGTAAATCTGCGCCAACGACAACACGGCGGTGGCGAACGTCGGATTGACGCTGCCCCCTTCTTTCATGCGTTTCACACCGTCAGCCAGCGTTTTTTCAGCACGGGCTTTGAGTTCGTTCAGTTCCTTCTTCATAGCGGCGACATCGGTACCCATCGGCACGCTTTCTTCCGCTTCCCAAACGCGAATCTTGTACATGCCGCGCAAGTACTCGCCCCAGATCGCCTGACCCGTCTTGAGTTCGGCCACGCCCCGACTCGGCGAATCGGCGGGAATCTTCGCCAGATACGCTTCCGCTTTGGCGAGTTGCTTGTTTTGAATCATGAAGGGGATGAGCGTGTTGAGGGCTTCTTCCGCTTCCTTTTGATCGGGCCATTTCTGCGTGATGTACTCGCAAATCTCGACCACGTGATCGGATTCGAAATCCAGTTTTTCGGCGAGTTGCAAATCGGTCAGACGCTTATCATCTGGCAAGGTCTCGTTTTCGGCGCGCAGCGCCTTTTGCTCGTCGGAGAACATCTTCACATAAGCCGCCATGGCGATCTTGGCACATTGCCGCGCGCCAGGACTTTCCGGATAGCGCTTGGCGACGAAATCTCCGATCAGCGCGGCATCTGTATAGTTGCCTGTGAGATAGGAGAGGTAGCTGAGATAGTACTGGACGAGATTGACCTGCATCATGTCGGTTTCGTCGGTGGAGAGACGATAGGCCGCGCGGTACAACCGCAACGCTGTGGAGGGGCCTTCGGCGACTGCCTTTTGCGCTTCGGCAAGTTGCTTTTCGAGGTCCGCTTTGATGGCGGCATCTTTTTCTTTCGCGATGCGACCGGGCACTTGTTGCACCACCAACTGGGCCGACTTCATCCCATCGAGCACTTCCTTGCCCGCTTCATAGGCCTGAGTGAACGTGCGGGGATCGACAGGGATATCGCTGACCGAACCGGCGCCACCCAAATCGACGAGCAATTGCTTGGCGGGCTTTTGAAACTCACCAGGAATGGCGGAGACAAACTTCGCCAGACGGCGGGCTTCGCCGATTTCTTGGTTGGCCTGTTGCACGTTCATGGGCTTGATCTGATCCGAATGGGCTTTCAACGCTTTGGCAAGCGCCAATCGCAATTCGAGCCAATCGCTCTCCTTGGATTCGTTAGGACGAATCTTATCGAGCCACTTCGTGCCTTTATCCACCGCTTCGGCATACTTCTTCTGCGAGTCGGCCATCCAACTCGTGATCGAGAGCAGCAGCGCCTTGGTCTTGAGAATGCGAACCGAATCATCGGCATCTTGTTCTTCGAGCAATTCACTGAAGAAACTGAGCGCCTCTTTGTCGTTGCCTGTCTTCTGGAAGCAGCGACCTTGATACAAGCGGGCGTACAAACCGGCCAGGCGGGTGCGATACTTCTCGTAGATTTCGCCATACTCTTTAGCGGCGGCTTCCAACGTCGTCTTGTACTCCGGCGACTTCTTATCGAGCGTGTCGGCCGATTCTTCGCGAATGGCGGCGGCCAGGAGTTGCGTTTGCAGGTAGTCGATGCGGAGCTGATCGCGCAAGTCGATGATCTGCTGGTCCTTCTTGGGATCGGGATTCGGAGGCAGCTTCGTCAGCTTGTCGCCGATGATCTTTTGCGTGTCGTCGAAGACTTTGTGGCCTTCCATATACAAGCCATTGGCTTGCTTGAGCAGCGGGGCGGGATCGCCTGCCTTTTTGGCGCGCTCAACAATCATGCGCGCCCGTTCGACCAGCACATTGCCCAGTTGCTTTTCGGCCGCGGAGAGGAGCTTGTTGTTGGGATCGCCCTTGATCTTCTCGACGAATGATTTGAGGGCTGCCTGCGCGTCGTTGAGTTGTTTCTCGCGAATGGCAACATCGCGCGTGGTACGGGAGGCATCGATCAGCGTTGTCCCTCGTTCGTACTCCAGCGTTTGCTTGAGTTCGATGGGGGCCGTCGGGCTGGTGGCCATGTCGTCGAGATAATCGAGGGCCGTGTCGTAGTAGCCCCGTTCCCGCAGCTTTTCCAAAAACTCGCGAGCCGGTTCGGCGGCGGTGACAGAACCACTGGCGACCAAGGCCAACCAGCCTAGTCCCACAGCGATGCAATAACGACTTATGGTGTGACGCATGGGGTGTCCCTTCCTGCTTGCGGATCAGGGGCCGCTAACTTTTGATGAACGCCCGCGAACTGTCGCTCGCGAACGGACAATTGACGCAAAACAAATCCACCACGCCCCAGGCAATGCCTCTGGGCGGTCAACGCACGAAAGTGCCTACGAATATGGAATAGACTTACATTATAGTTTGGTTTGTACTCTCGCAACCAGCAGGTCCGATTATTCACCCTCAGCGGCGCTCGGCGGGCGGAATCGTCCACTTTATTCTGTTACTGTTTGGCGCGGACACGTTCCGCCAGATCGACCAATTCTAAAAACTGTTGAAACGACGGACGCTGTGCCAGGCGCGGATTGGTTTGCGCGGCAAGCGCGCGAATATCGGCCCAAACGCGACCGCGATTACTAACATAGGGGGATTGCTGGAGCGCTTCGCCGGTCTCAGCGGCGATGGTCGCGGCCTGCAACGCGAGCGAAGCTTCGGCAAAGGATGTGGCGAATTGCAAACGGCTGATGCGCTGCTCGACGCGGCGCGGCTCGGAACTCGCTGGATCGAGCCAGGTGAGTACCGCCACGGCAACATCGTCTTGCGAATTCGGTTTCAGCCAGACTTCAAAGAGCCCCGTCGCCACTTGCCCAGCGCGGAGATCGGCGGTGACCAGTTCCGGCTCCAGCCCCGCCAAACGCGTTGTTTCGTGGCCGATCAGACGATAAGCAGCGACCGCCTGCGGATTAAACACGACTTCGAGCTTCGCATCGGGCGCGACCATCGTCGAGCGCGCCAGCAACTTCTCCACGAGCAGCCATTGGCAGTCGGCCACGTCGGGCGTCGGGCAGAACTTGCCTCCTGCCGTGGCGCACAACGCCAGGAACTGTGTATCTGGCTCGGGCTTATCGCTCAGATCAATCAGCGACCACGCTAGCCCTTGATGGTGGAGCGTGCCGAGCAGTTCTTGCAACTGACCCGCCGTTTCGCGGGGGAGATTCGCGCGGCCATCGGTAACAATGGCGAGATGTCGCTTGGTACGGGGGCTATCGAGTTCGCTCATCGCCAGCGAAGCGGCTTGTTGAATTGCGCCGGCCAAGTTCGTGCCACCGCTGCCAGTCAATTGCGCCAACATGGGGCGAATTTGCGGTGCGTCATCACGCGTCAGTCGGGAAACCTCATAAGCGTTTTGATCGTTAAAGAGCAGCAACGACAAGCGATCCTCAGGGCCGAGCGAGGTCAGTGCCTGATCCAAAGCGACCTGTGCCGCCGCCAACCGCCCCCCCGCATTCATGCTGGCGGAAATATCCAGCGCGACCGTGAGATGCATCGGATATTGCGAGGCACTAGCGACGGGGCCGCATTGTACAGCGACTTGCACCAATTGCGGCGAGAGATTTCCCAGCGTCGCGCCAAACGGCGAAGGGCCCGCTGCCGCTACCAATCCGATCTTGCCTGTCGCCGCGCGAGGCAATGGATACTCCATCGCCGCCAGCACTTCCGCAATGCGCACCTCCGAGCGATCGGGGAACCTGCCCGACAGCAAGCGTTGTTTCGCTTTTTCAAAACTTGTGGTGGCCGCATCCAAGGGAACGCGAACGGTGCGAAGTTCGGGATTCAATTCCGGATTGACGAGCGGATGCACGCCTTGGCTTAGCAAAAATGCCCGATCGTAACCGCGGACCAGCGGTGGCTTGAGACCTTGGCTGGAACGACTCGGCACCGATTCCAACGGCGGCAAGCGATCGGCGGCATCGCTCGGCGAACCGAGCAGGTTGTAACGGGCGATCAATAAATCTTGCCACGGCTGCCAGCCACTGGCCAATTGCTGAAAGACTTCGCCAGCGGGACCAGGCTGCGGATAGGACACCGGCACGATCAACTCCGGCAACGGCGCGGCGGATTCATCGCTGACCAGCATGGTATCGTCAGCATTGGGGAGCGAAACGAATGTTACCCCCTCATCATCGTCGGGCATGCGTAGTTCGGTGGGTTGCACTTCCACCACCAGCCAATCCAAGCCTTGCGGATCGCGCGGCTGGAACTGAGCGAAGATCGTTCCCAATCCGCCGTAATACAACACGCTCGCCATCACGACCCACGACGCAGCCACCGCCCAGCGCGCCACGCGACGCCGGCGCGATTCCCATGGGATCGACTGCAAATGCGCCACCAGCGAACGGGGGACGATCACCGCGTTGAGTCGTTCATCGATAGCTTCATCCGCCGCCGCATCGGCAATCGTTGCCTGCACACGGTCGAGCAAACCTGCCGGCATCTCCACGCCAGCGAGCAATTGCTGATCGAGCGCATCATCGGAAAAGAGGGCCAAGTCGGCGTCGGAGGCGGAAGGTTCTTGCTCGGCGATGTTCCGGACACGCGCGAGCAAGCCCAGCGGCAGGGAAACCTGTCGCAGGCGTTGGTCGAGTTCGTGATCGGAGAGTTCAGACATTGGTATTTTCTGTGTTTAGACTCTCGATGTACTAGTACACGTCGGTCTTGGCCGCCGCGGACAAATACTCTCGCAAGCGGGCACGGGCCCGACTGACGCGCGAGAGCACGGTTCCTAGCGGCACGTTTAACAGGTCAGCGGCTTCTTGGTGGGTTAATTCGCCAACCACGACCAGTAACAAGGTCTCGCGGAGGTCGGCGGGTAGGCGGGCTAAGGCGGCTTGCATCTCGTCGGTGAACTCGCCTGCGAGCGGGTTTTCGCCGGCGGTCTCCACGTCGAACGTATCACCCCCGGTGATGATGTTCTCGCGGGGCAGTCGCCGCCAACGATCGACCACGCGCCGTCGCAAAATGGAGGCCAACCAGGCGCGATCTCCACGGCCGGATTCGTAGCGCTCCCGGCTCGTCCAAGCCGAGCGAAAGGCTTCCTGAACCACGTCCTCCGCCTCATGCCGATCGCCCGTCAGGCGAAACGCCATGCGATACAGAGATGGGGCGTGGTCAGTAACCAGCGCGTTAAAATCCGCCTGAGACAACGCCAATGGGGCATCCTCGCAACAAGCGATCGCCGAGAGCGCAACTCCGTAAGCCCGCCCATATGGGTAACTTCGCGAGTTGCCGCCTGGATTATTCCCGAACGGGCAATTTCAACCGGCGATACTAGTTTTATCGTAGGCGAGAGTGGGTGGGGAAGGCAAATAGGGCAGGGGCACTCGCACAGCCCCAACAGGGGGGGCTAGCTATTACCGAGGACGGCGTTGCGGACTCCTGAGGGTAATCGCGTTTGTGTCCCTAGACCAAACCTTTCCCTTACGCACGTGCACCATGAGTGTCCGCTGGCACCCCGGACACATGAACTCCCAAGTCGTTGGAAGCGGCGGATAGCATCGCCATTTAGGATTGAATTGAGACTGACTAATTTGGGCTGTTGTTACGTCGTCCAGCGACGCACGGCAAGCGGCGCATTTGCGACGCGCCAGGAAGGCGCGAACTAACTCGCGTGGGCCGATCGATTGGGAATCCATCATGCCTATCACTTTCTTCTCGCCCCGGTCCGGAGGACCAAAGAACCTAGCCAGGTATGAAATGCCTGGGACATCGCGCCCACCACCATCTCCCCTCCGAAGGCCC
>JBGSHH010000170.1:0-3928 GCA_041752355.1 Pirellulaceae bacterium
TAGGCAAAGCCGATGGCAAGACATATCCCATGTTGATCGAGCTCGTCGGCCAGCGCCGTATCGACGCCGTGCCGCAATTGCTCAAAGCGATGGACTCATCCGATAAAGCCGTTCGCGCTGCCGCGCTGCGTGCACTTGGCGAAACCGTTCGCTTGCAACGCCTCACGGTGTTGGTAACGCAAGCGGTCTCTCCCAAACATGCCGAAGATGCCGCCGTCGCGCAAGACGCGCTCAAAGCAGCCAGCGTTCGCATGCCTGACCGCGAAGCCTGCGCCGATGTCTTGGCCCAAGCGCTTGAGGGCGCTTCGGCAACTACCAAAGTGACACTGCTGGAAATCCTCGGCGAAGTCGGCGGCACCAAAGCCTTGCAAACAATGGGCTCCGCCGCCAAGAGCAAGGAGCCCGAACTGCAAGACGCTGGCAGTCGCATTCTCGGCAAGTGGAACAGTGTCGAGGCCGCTCCCGTGCTGCTCGATCTGGCCAAGACCGCGCCGAGCGAGAAGTACCAGGTTCGCGCGCTACGCGGATACATCGGCCTGGCGCGTAAGTTCGCCATGGAAGATGCCGACCGCGCCCTGATGTGCCAGAACGCGCTGGCGGCTGGGCAGGTTGCCGAGAAGAAATTGGTTATGGATGTTCTCAAACTTCATCCCAGTGTCGAAGCGCTCAAGTTGGCGATCAAAGCGCGCCAGGACGCCGAGGTGAAAGACGACGCGACGCAAGCCACGCTCGTCATCGCGCAGAAGCTCGGTGGTAAAGGGGTCGATGTTGGTGCATTGCTCTCCGCCGCGAGTCTCGACAAAGTGAAGCTCGAAATTGTCAAAGCGGAGTACGGCTCCGGCTCGACCCAAAAGGATGTGACTGCCGTCATCCAGAAACAGGCAGGCGACTCGCCGCTGATCGCGCTGGCCGCGACCGGCTACAACGCCAGCTTCGGCGGCGATCCTGTGCCTGGTAGCGTCAAGCAATTGAAGATCCAGTACAAGATGAACGGCAAAGCCGGCGAAGCCACCTTCGCCGAAGATGCTCTCATCCTTCTCCCCATGCCGAAGTAACTTTCGCCTGGCCACCTGATCTACAAGCTCAGACGGCAATCTCGCTCCCGGCACCTGCGCCGGGAGCTGCCTTGGTGACTTCGGGTCTCACCTCCCATGGGTGGTATGCTCCGATGCCTTTACAAGAGCCCAAGTCGAGTGTGAAAAAGTGTTCGAATTTCTGTAACCATTTGAAATATAAGACTTTACGCCGTTACAAGTCGGTTTGCTTCGTCTTGGCCCCCTCTAGTAATTTCTAAATTGCTGCAGCCCTAAACGAGCCGATGCCATTTCCCTTGTTCAAATGAGCACGCTCGAAAAGTGAGGGACCTTCGAACGAACCCCTGATTTTACATAAGGCTTAGCATGTTGTCAAGAGTTATTTGCCAACTTAACTCAACATTTTCAGGTCGGTTTGCTCGTTCGCCACCTCCCCCAACCCATCGACACTCCCGCGATTTCAATTGACCCTCCCTCTTCAGGGCAGTATCATCCAAGGGCAAGGCACTTTCCTCGCAGGGCGTGCTACCTATGTCCGCTGCCCAACCTCCACCGATTTCCAAGCCCAACTCGAGCCTGCCGCCGCCGCTCACGCCCGCTGCGCTGCCGCCTGCCATTTGTGTTACGGAAGCTCCCGCGCCCAGCGCGCTATCGTTACTGACGACCAAAGCTTCCCTGTCGTGGTTGGTGTCGTTCTGCGTTAACACCCTGCTCCTGCTGATCTTCGCGATCATCGCCTTGCCGCTGGTGCTCAATCGTCCCCCCGAGCACATCGTGACCGTGCTCCCCTATGGAATCGAGTCGGAAGACGACGCCATCGATATCCTACCGACGGAACACGCGCCAACCAGCGCCAGCTCCACGACGCTCCAGCAGGCCCCCTCCCGGCCCGAAATCGATCCCACACCCATCGAGCAAGTCGATCCGCTCGAACCTCCCACCGCCCCGCTACAGCTTGCCAATCCGGCAGGCGATCGGCCCCTCTTGCCGCCGGGGTCGGAACTCCATCGACCGTTGTCGGTGGGTCGACCGGCCCAGCCTTTGACCGATCGCGAACTGACGCAGGCGGAAACGGTGGATGGCGCGGTCGATCGTATTGGCAAGCAGGTTCGCGAATTGCTCGATCAAGGCGACTTGCTCGTCGTCTGGATGATGGACTCGTCGATCAGTCTCGTCGACGATCGTCAGCGCGTCGCCGTGCGACTGGCGCAAGTTTACGGCCAACTCGAACAAGACCGCCTGGCGCAAGCGGCGCAGGCCAAGCTCACCAAAGTGCCGATTCCGATGCTTCGCAATGCCGTCGTCGCTTTCGGTGGCGGTGTCGCCGAAGTCGTGTCACCCACGCCCAAACTCGATCGTGCCATCAAAGGCATTCTCTCTGTGCCGATCGACGAAAGTGGCGAGGAACATGTCTTCAAAGCGACGCAGTACGCCATCGCCAGGTATGCGAAAACGTGGAAGCGCAACATTCTGGTGGTGATCTGGACCGACGAATCAGGCGACGACAACTTGCTCCTGGAACCGACCATCGCCCTTTGCCAGCAAGCCAAGGCGCGCGTTAATGTGGTGGGACCAACCGCCGTCTTCGGCGCGGAAATCGGCACGCACGCCTACTATCCCACGCCGCTGAGCTTCGCGCCCTATTGGCTACCTGTGAAGAAAGGTCCCGATAGCGCGTTCGCCGAGCGGTTACTGTGGCCCTATTGGTATGGGCCGTTCGATAGTCGCGGCATCTTTGGTGGTTTGGCGCTCCCTGACTGGCACGATCCCGCTTTCCCCGCCGATCCGCTGGGCGGCTGGTATGGCGGACCGGAGATGTATCACATTTCCTCCGGCCTGCCTCCTTACGCGCTCACCCGTTTAGCGCGCGAGACCGGCGGCACTTATACCATCTTCGATCGGCCGCAAGATCGCGGACCCTTCACGGTCGAAAAGATGCGACCTTATACGGCCGACTACCGTGCTGCCGCCGAGATCATGGACGACTTGCACTATGCCCCTTTGCGGCAAGCGGTGCTGGCGTCGGTGGAAGTGACGCGCACGCCGCTCGTCTGGCCCAATCGCTTCCAGCGCAATCCCCAAGAGTTTCGTATCGCGCTCGAAGGCGGGCCCCTCTTTCAACCGTTGATCTTCAGCACTCCCGCCCGGATTCGCGACCATCTCAAAGCGACCATCGTCAATAGCACGCGCTGTCAGGCGAAGATCGAACTGGCGCTGAAGCCGTTCGGTCCGGATGGCATGGAGTCGGCCTACAGCGCCGAGAACTCGCTGCGTTGGAAAGCTTCCTATGACCTGACATGCGGGCGGTTGCTCGCGCAGTATGTGCGGCATAGTGAGTTGATCGCCGCCTGCCAACTAGCGCTGGCCGCGGGCATCGACGATCCGGCCAACTGCCGGTCGGGGCTCTCGCCTGTCTCGCAGATCCTCAGTGGCGAGCAAAGCATTTTGCGCGCGACGGAAGCGGAACGCTTGTTGCGGCGCTGCGTTGACAACAATCGCGGCACACCTTGGGCCTATCTTGCCGAGCGCGAGTTGTTGCATCCACTGGGCTGTGCGTTCCGCATCTTCTATGTCGAACCGCCACCTCCACCACCCATCATCGACACGCCCCCTCCGATTAATATCGGCAGCGGTGGCGGCTCCGCGCCTGTGGCGATACCTCGGTTATAACATCGTGGGGCCAGCGTCCCTCCGGCCGTGTTTTTTCTGTTGTCACCAACCCGAAGCTTTTCGAGTTGAACGTCCCTCTGCTAATAAGGCCATGGATACCGATGGAAGTGAATCCCTATCAGACACCGACGCTTTGCGATGCTGAAACCGTGGATGCGAAATCGGCCGTTTGGCTTCCCGCGATTTGCTTGGGCGTACTGGCTTCACTCACTTTGCTGCTCGAC